>JADJUW010000001.1:900000-1172500 GCA_016716835.1 Myxococcales bacterium
CAGAGAACACAATATGCAAGCAGCAATGCCAATAGTCCGAGACCACCCGCGCCACGTGTACGTCCGCTGAGCAATGCGACGCCAAAGCCCGCCGTCATACCGACCCAAAGGCTTGAAAGGGCGAGTGCCAGCACGAACGGCGCGGTTGCCACCAACACGGCCCAACCGTACCAAGGTCGCTTGCGCCGCCCTCCAACTAGCCATAGCAGACCGGCGATCGCCGTCCCAACCAGGCCGATGACTAGCTCTCGACCATGTCGATGCAGCAACATATCGACCCATGCGCCGCGCTTGGCGGCCGAATACATCCTCCAAAATACGGTAACATCGAGACGGTCGGTACTTGCGAGCGCCTCATGTTGTGCCTTCAGGCGCCAGCTCTGCGAAACGTTAGGCGCCCCCAATTCGGCGCGCTCGCGTTCGATCGCGGCGAATGAAAGCGCTCGATAGCAATCGCGAACGCCCGGTGAACTCTGGAGGAGAGCCTGAAGGCAAGTGGCGCCCTGCTGCGCGAGCGGCGGGGCCAATGACGATTGCACGGACCAGAAGTCGAGACTTAGCTTGCGCCGATCTCGATCGGATTGCGTACTGCCGTTGACCGCGGATTCAAACCGCTCAAGCCAATTGACCCACGATCCCGAAGGATCGGGCCCATCCACGAGAGTTCCCTGTTCCATGCACGCAGCGGTCGTGAGCAGCCCCAGCAGCAACAGCCCGAACAGCGCGCGGAGAGGTAGGAAGGGTCGGCGCAAGAGGAGCAAGTAAATTCTAGGCCAAATTGGCGGTGGGGGCAAGGAACTGCGTCGGCACCGCAGGGGTGGCTGCTGGCTCCGAGGCGGGCCTCTGTGTTAGTTTAATATCGAAACTATGGCGACGGTGCGGTTTGGTGACTTTGAATGGGACGAAGCCAAGGCAGCGTCTAACCTTCAAAAACATCATGTTAGCTTTGTTGAGGCCATCGAATGTTTTCTCGATCCTCTGGCGATTACAGCACCAGACAAAGATGACCCGCATCGTTTCGTGTTAATCGGGGCAACCCAAAACGACCGTGTGTTGTTCGTGGTCTCGATTGAGATCCGCGATCGAATTCGAATTATTAGCGCACGCAAAGCATCTCCTCAGCAGAGAAAGAGGTATCGCGATGGCACGTAGTGAATTTGATATGCGCAACTACGACTGGTCAAAATCCCAACGTGGGAAATACTTGTCAAAGGCAGAGCGGTCTCTGGGCACGCTGATTCTCGAACGAGAAATTGTTGAGAAGTTAGGCGGCCCAGACAAGGCGGTTGCTATTCTACGAACCATCGCCGCCGCTATCCCCTC
Organism: Myxococcales bacterium; assembly: GCA_016716835.1. Classification (NCBI taxonomy): domain Bacteria; kingdom Pseudomonadati; phylum Myxococcota; class Myxococcia; order Myxococcales; species Myxococcales bacterium. The sequence continues at coordinate 901,324 of JADJUW010000001.1, forward strand.
AGCTGGGAAGTTCAAGCGCCGCAAAGCCGCCTGACCCAGAGTCCCTTGCGGCATCTAACGCTACAAGCCTAGAAGGCGGGCATTTAAATCCCCTGTAACATAGTCACAATCCTCGGGGGCGAAGAAATTCTAGGCCGAGCTTGCGCGGTACGGCAAGCGGCGCGAAGTGCCTGCACGGCGGGACGTGACCGGATCAGGGAGGTTGGAAAGCCCTCAGATCATTGGCGCGCGGTCGCCACGGCGAGCGACTTTATTTTTTTCGTTCCATAAACACCACACTACCAGCGCGCCCAATGCAAGCAACACTCCCATGTTGAGTGGGTACATCCCGTCGGCCAGGCGGCCCTGCCGGAACTCGACTAACACGACTGCGTAACCGACCGCGCTTGCTGTTCCAAGCACGACCGCCAGAGTATTCAGAAATCTCCGCAAGCGTGGATGCTTGTTATTTTTAAATGCGAGAATTGCAGCGAAAATTGACAAGATCCACCCCACCACGCTACCGGACATCCACAGCGCTTCAGTGTCGCGGCGATCGCCGACCAGGCGATGCTCGAACGGGTTGGCCGGGTTATAGCGCACACGAACCGATGCCTGCGCGAGCAGTTTTCTGTCGAACGGCTGTTGTGCCACCACTAGGGGGCGTCCCTAGTTTTTGCATGCGGAAACCTCGATCATTTCGATCGGTTACGTGAAAGCATGTGGCGCGGCTTGTCCGCGCTACTGAGCATGTGATCCAACCAAGGCATGCGACGGCATGCTTTAACAGACGAGCAGTGGGCGCGCTTGGTCGCGGTCATACCCAAGCAGCAGCGTGGGCCAAGCGCCAAAATCGGCGACCGACAGTTCGTAGATGCGGTGCTCTTTCGCGCCAAGACAGGCCTGCCGTGGCGTGATCTGCCCGAGCGCTTCGGGCCGTGGAAAGCGTCTACAATCGCTTCAACAACTGGTCTAAGCGCGGTTATTGGAAACTCATCTTTAAGGCGCTGCAGGTTCGTGTCGATAAATCCGGATCTATTGTTGATGGCAGTAACGTCCGCGCCCACCAAGATGCCGCGGGTGGAAAAGGGGGCCCGAATTCAACTGTTTGGGTCGTAGTCGAGGCGGCTTCTCCACCAAGATCCACGCGATCACCGACGGCGGGGCCGGCCGCTCCACGTCACGCTCACGCCCGGCCAGCGCCACGAAATGACCGCCGCCATGGAGCTGCTCGACTATGCTCAGGGCGCAGCGCTCCTCGGCGACACGGGCTACGACTCCGACGCGTTCGTCGCTGAAGTCAGAGCGCGGGACATGCGGCCCGTGATTGCCGCGCTTCCGGTACGCACGCGGCGGCGTCGACTTGATCGCCACGCCTACGCCAGTCGGTACCTCGTCGAATGCTGTTTTCACGGCCTTAAGCGGTTTCGTGCCGTCGCCAGCCGCTACGAGAAATCCGCCCGTAACTACCTCGCGCTGGTCGAACTCGCCTGTGCCTGGAGGTGGCTAACCTAGGCCGCGCCTCGCCTGCGTGGGCCACCTACCGGCAGGTGGCGCACGTTTCTTCCGCGAGCATAGATTGCAGGGCGGTGTGACTAGCACCGAGGGATGTGGATACCACAGCGGTCTCGCAGCGCCCGGGAGGGGTGCTATCTGCGAGCAGGAAGACATGTGCGCTCACCTGCCGGTCCGCTTGCGCGGCCCACATATCGGACAAGCACTTCGCGCCATGGCAAATCACGCATGGGCCACGCTCAAAAACTAGGGACACCCCCTAGTCCGCCGAGAAATTCGTACTCGAGCTTAGATTTACAATTTTTGGCACTATTGACACAAACCGATTGCATGACTGCCGTAGTTTCTGCGGTGCACGCCTCGCAGCGCGGGGGTAAGGAATCCGAGTACTCGACAGCCCAATATGCAAGAAACAATGGCAAGGGTCCGAGACAACCCGCGTAGCGAGTACGTCTGCTGAGCAGTGCGACGCCCAAGCCCGCCGCGATGCCGACCCAAAGACTTGAAAGGGCGATCGCCAGCGCGAACGGCGCGGTCGCCATCAGCACGGCCCAATCGTACCAAGGTCGCTTGCGCCGCCCGCCAATTAGCCAGAGTAAACCGGCGATCGCCGCCCCGACCAGGCCGATAACTAGCGTATCGGGCCACGCACCGAAGTTTGCGGTCGAATAATTGCTCCAGAAGACGCGGGAGTCGAGAAGCTGGGTACTCGCGAGCGCCTCCCGTTGTGCCGCCATACCCAAGGTCTGCGGAATGACTAGCGCCGCCAATTCGGCGCGCTCGTTTTCGATCGCAGCGAATGAAAGCGTACGATAGCAGTCGCGGACGTCCCGGGATCTCCGGAACAGCGCATGAAGGCAAGCTGCGCCCTGCTGCGCGAGCGGCGGGGGCAGTGACGCTTGCACGGACCAGAAGTCGAGACTCAGCTGGCGCCGATCTCGATCAGGTAGCGTACTGTCGTTAACCGCGGATTCAAACCGACCAAGCCAATCGACCCACGATTCTCGACGATCGGGCCCATCTACGAAAGGTCCCTGTTGCTTGCATGCAGCGGTAGAGAGCAGCCCCAGCAGTAGCAGCCCGAAAAGCGCGCGGAGAGGGAGGAAGGGGCCACGCACGAGGAGCTCCCAAATTGTAGGTCTAAATGGCGGTGTGGGCAAAGAACTGCGCCGGCGCCGCGGGGGCGGTTGCTGACTCCGAGGCAGGCATGGGGCTCTCCCCCTCATAGCAGGGTGGACAACGGCGCTTTGATGGCGGTTTGGTCTCGTAAGTTGTTGAGAGTACTACTTGGAGGCGCCACGCAGATGTCCGACCAATCTGGCACGGGGTTTGAATTAGGTAGTCTCGCTATGAAAATAAAAACCAAATCAATCCTCGCGATGTCGCTTGTTTGCTCGATGGGCGCCGGCTGCCTTTCGGGCGAGTCGGGCAGCGCCGACGACATGTACAAAGCCAGGGACCTAGCCCCCGTGCCCACCGCGCCCGAGTTGGGCTTTGAAGAGCAAGTGGATGCCAGTATTCCAATTGGATCGATTAACGAATCGTCGCAAGCGGCGATTACGGAGATGGGTTGGAAGTTTTATGTGTGCCCGGAATTCATCCACAACATGGCGTCAACATTTAAATCCCAGGGCATAGATTATGGATCGCCTGGGATAGCGCCACCTCCAGGCATCTGGGGCCAGACGCAGTCTGGCCATGTCGTGACAGAGGCCAAACTCTTCAACATAGGTGCCCCCGGCCTCCCAGGCGCCCCAGCCCCGCTGCCATTCTATAGCTTACACTGTGAAAGTGATGCAGCTGCCATCCAGGTGAGCTCGCGCGCGGAACGCGCCGGGGCGTGCATCGCGGTCAACAACGGCAGCTTCCACGGATTTATTTGCCAATAGGGGCCACCTCCGCAAAGACTGGGATTCCAATTTCGATTTGGTCACCCGACCATGTATGGGACAATAAATGCGCATGACGCCGAAGATTCAGTGTGCCTACTGCAATGCTCCACTCGCCGCCGACTTGGGCGTGGTCATTTGCACCTATTGCCACAAGCCAAATAATCCAAGCGGGCTGCCGGGCAAGACGGCGATCCGGCAAATCGCTCGCGATGTGGTGTACGAAGATAGCAACAACGACGGCATTCCCGATGTATTGGACGGCCACCTCGTCACCCCTCATCAGCCAGCGTGGACGCCTGGCAAGCCATATCGCCCTTACGCGGCGTATCATGTTGTCTTCTTAGTTTTAGGTGTGGTGATTGCATGTGGGTTGGCCGCGTTTTCGTTCTACGGGGCAAAGAGGCAACAGGCCGATGCGTTGACGAGAACTGCGGTCACGTCAGTTAGCAGAGGCGACAGCAAGCCCTCGTACGGCGCCGACCCAAAAATTATTCAAGTTCATCAAGGTAGCGTCTACTTCGCGACCAATTCTCACATTGTGCGCGCGGCGCGAAGTTCGCTTCGGTTGGAATGGGCGCAGCCTTTTGCTGAGAGCGACCATTACCCTGCAGGGCTAGTGGTTACCGGGGATCGCGTCATTGTCATGCTCAGCGATGTGATCATGTTTTATGACAAAGCCTCGGGTGCGGTGGTCAAGCGCTACGAAGGCGCAGTGACCAACAATGAAGCCGACTTGGATGAGCACTGTGTCGCGGGCGGACTTATCGCATTCGGGCGGCCTTACGGTGCAAATCGCTGGCTGCAATTCGATACCCGCACCGGCGCCAAGGTGGACGGAGCTGCCGCGTGTAGGCCGCGAGATTTGTCAGATACATACTGCCCAGAAGGGCAAGCTTGCAAACGGACTTCATTTAAGCGGTCCGACATGAAGTGCAACCTCACCATCAAGGCGGGCACTCTAAACGTATTGGGGTGCCAAATGCTGGATGGCACCTTACGCGGTGCAGTTGTAGCAATCTCAGAAAAGAATGTACCGGTCTGGCAAACGCCGAGCGATGGTAAAGCGGGTGACGCGGAGTTTATGGCCGTCGTGGGGGAGCGCGTAGTAGTCGTTCGAGATAAAACTGTAACGTCCTATGAAACCGCCACGGGCGCCATCGCGTGGTCGGTTGCGATCGACGGCAGCTCCCGGCGGGCATTCGCGGTCGACTTCACTTGTTTTTATGCGGTCACGGCTAGCCACATCGCGGCATTTTCATTGAAAACTGGTAAACAAACGGCTTTATTTTAAGGGGCATCCGCGACGTGCATCGCGGTTAACTACAGCAAGGCCCGCAGCGAGGCATCGCGATCGGGTAGATAGACCGCGACATTTACGCTGGCCATCGCGGCGGGGACGCGAACCTGCCAGCGCCCCGGACGCACCACCTGCGCCGAAAATATGATCGGGGTTTCATCCGCACTTGCAACAGCCACAACAATTTCACGCAGCGGCACGGGGAGGCCATCTTCATCAGAAATGTCCAGCGTGATGACGCCGCCCACCGCCGACAACGTCAATTGGAGGTCATCTCCGCCAACCATAACCTGGCGCGGCGGCGAAGCGTGGGCGGCAAGCATATACACCCACGCGTTAACCGGCGCCGACTGGGGCGCGGCGATCGTGGTTGGCACCAGCAGCTCCGACGCGCCGAGCCCCGCTGCGATCAGCGCGCCGAGGAGCACGGTTGCCCAGGCAGCGCGTGCACGACGTGCCGAAGGCCTTAGCAGCCTCTCGAGCCGCGCCACAGCCTCGTGCGCCGATGGTCTCTTACGGGCCTGTTTGGCACACAGGGACTCGAGCAGCGAAGCGATCTCAATTGGCACGCCGCGCCCGAGGCGACGCAGCGGCAGCGGCGTGGATGCATGTTCAACGGCAAGCGCCAAACCATTCCCTCGAAATGGCGGCGCACCCGTTAGCATTTCGAAGAGAACACACCCCAAGGCGTAGACGTCAACGGCCGCGGAAAGGCGCGAGCTCGTCGCTTGTTCGGGCGCCATGTACGCGGGCGTGCCTGCGCCCGTGGCAGCTTGTTCGTCATCAATGCGGCCGAGGTGGTCAAGGTCGACCAAAACCGTGCCGCGCGCGGTTACGATCGCATTGTCTGGCTTCACATCGCCGTGCAATAAGCCAGCCCGGTGGAGCACCTCGAGCCCCTCCGCTAGGTCACGCGCGGTTTGAAGCGCCGCGCGCCAGGGCAGCGGCCCGTCCTGCAACCGCTCGCGCAGGGAGTCGCCTTGCAGCCGCTCCATAAAAACAAATTCAACGTGGGCCGCGCCGGCAACTGCGCCGCGTTGATAGATCTCGACCAGCCGCGAGCAATCGGCCATTCGCTGACCCTGGCCAGACGCAACGGGGCCTGGCGCCTGACGAAATATCACCTTGAGCGCGCCAACTTGACCCCGTTGCGAGGTAGCGGCGTAGACCAGGCTGGTCGCGCCGCGTCCGATAACCTCGCCTATGGCGAAAGCCTCGGCTAAGGCGCCCGGTAGCGTTCGATCGGCAAGGCCACTCACATGTAGTTTGACGCGGCATGTCCGCGCTTATTCAGCCCTGCGTACGTAGGCTTAGGCCGCGGCGCGCATGGCCGACGATGACGCCGAGAGCGAGGCCTCAGCGGCCGCAATCGAAAGCGTCGCCACGTCAATCTCGGTTTCCCCAAGATTGCGTCGGAAATCGCCGTACTCAAGCCATCCGAGCAAGGTGGCCCAGACTTGCTCCGCGGCACCGTCGGCCGAAATCGCGCGATACGCGCCGGTGTGGATGCCGCGTGCGATCGCCGCCGAGAGGTGAGCACGCAGCTTGCCGAGGCCGTCGCGGACGGCATCTTTTACTTCGGCGGAAAGCTGGCTTTGGATGCCTGGGGTCGCAAGCAAGCGAAACACGCGCGCGCTCTCTTGGTCTTGCGTCATCCACGCGCTGAGCGACGCGAGCACGGTGCGCAGGTCCGCATTGGCGGCGCCCAGCGTTTGCAGCGTTTCGTCCATTTGGCCCAACGACTCTTCGAGCAGCGACGCGTAGAGATCTTCCTTGCTTTGAAAATACAAATAGATCGCGCCGACCGAGAGCGAGGACGATTTTGCAATCATCTCGATCGACGTTTTGGCGAAGCCGCGTTCGTCGAAGACGGCACGCGCCGCCTGCTGGATGCGTCGCCGTCGGAGTTGCTTCTCTTGCTGTTTGCGTTCCTGGGCTGTCATATGCCGCTAGCCATAGGAAAACCGACGCGTCGTGTCAACGAGAAAGTGAATGCGCGTCGGAATTTGACCAATCTTCTGGCGCAAGTGGCTGAAACTAGTTACGTCAGTTGATGCTTGATAAATTTCCGCATCAGTGCAAAGGGGACACTGCGTTGCGCTTCGTTAAAAACCTCGTGGCGAAAACCCGCTAGCTCGTGAAACTCGCTTTGGGCCTTGAGGCTTCGCTGCACCCGCCGCGCCGCCGCGGCATCTGCGATCGGGTCGTCGCCGGCGACCAGCCAGCAGGTAGGCGTGGTGATTTGTTCTGCCATTGCAAGGGTCTCAGCTTGCGCCCGCGTCGCCTCGGTAAACCAGCGCGCTGTTGCGACGGTATTGCAGAACTGGTCGCGACGGCGTTCGTCTTGCTTGGCAGGGTCGGTGGTGAGATCTTCGACGACGAGCTTGTTGGGGAAGGCCAGCGATGGCCACACGCGGCTAGCGATCTCTCCCGCAACTCGGGTAAACGGTGAGATCTGCAGCTTAAGACCCAAAAATGGCGACGAGACGATCGCCGCTTGAGGAAGTGGTTTGTCGCCGCGACATAGGGCTCGCAGCACGATTAGCGATCCGTGCGAGTGGCCGACCACGATGACGGGTTTGCCCTCGGCGCGACGCAGCGCTTGTTCATAAGCGGCGTCGTAGTCGCCAATAAACTCTTTAAATTCATGACAGTGCCCGCGTCGTCCGGCTGAGCGCCCGTGACCGCGGACATCAAAGGCCAGGACGTCGAGTTGTTCATCGCATAGTTGGCCCGCTACCTCGGCGTAGCGGCCAGCGTGTTCGGCATAGCCGTGGACAATGAGCGCCACGCCCCGGCTGCTGCCCGCTAAGTACCAGTCGCCGACGAGGCCCGTGCCGTCTGGGGATGGGAACGAGAAGGTGCTTGAAATCGCCACGCTTAATTATGTGCCACCATTGGCTCTGAATGCCTGCGCCATGACCACAAACGCCTGATCAAAAATGGCCATCCATCATAGATTTGAGTTAAGGGCGACGGTGGGCGGGCAGATACGCCCACCGAAGGCCGGTGGCAACTTAAGTAGTCGGTTGACAGCTCGACAGAACACGGGGTAGGTTCCGACCGCCTTGTCCCATAACGCCCTATTTTCATTTGGATTTGCGCGGCTGCCGTCGGCGTGTTTGCTAGTTATGGTGGCTCTGGTTGCCATGCTTACGGCGTGCGTGAAATCGGCCTACGATCCGGAACGATCGCGGACGCGGCTTGAACTCGCACAAACGCGGCTGGCTGCGGGCGAGCTCGACGCGGCCGAAACTGAGGCAACCCAAGCAATTCGTTACGACGCTTCGAATAGCGATGCCTATATGGTCCGCGGGCTGACCTACTTTCATCGCGCCCAACAAGCGACCAATTTGTTCGAAGTGCAATCGTGCATGCGTGGCGATGCAGCCGGCGCGCTTCGCGATGAGCAAGAGTCCTACTTGCAACGCGCTGCCAAGGAGTTTGCTAAGGCGGTCGAGCTTGATCCGAAAAACGCCGAAGCGTGGTCCACCCGCGGCATTGTGGCCAATCTGCAGAGCGACCCCGAGCTGGCCAAGACCTTCCTCGTCGAGGCCTTGCGCAACCCGTCGCGCCTAATCAGCCCCGCGCTCACCCGGGCGCACCTTGGGTGGTCCTACTACCTAAACAAGGAGTTCTCGCTCGCCAAGAAAGAACTTCTCCAGGCCGTGCAGCAAATTCCAAATATGTGCGTCGCCAACTATCGCCTGGGCCGGGTCCACTTTGACGAACAAGAGTTCGCTGAGGCCAACGAGCGGTTCATTTCGGTCATCGAAACCAAAGAGTGCGCAAAGCTTCACGAGGCGTATCTTTATTTGATGCAGTCTCAGCGCCAGCAGGGGCTAATCGCCGACGCCGCTATCACGCGCGATGCGTGCACGGCCATGGCGCCCAAGAGCTGCATCGCTTTACAATGCAAGCAGGAGGGTGCAGACCTCGGCGAGGCGCCGCCCCCAGCCTTTGAGCCCGAAGGAGAATCGCCATGAGCGAGCCCACCAATCCAACCGGCAAGGCGTCGCGCACCAAGCGCCGGCAACGGCGAACAGGCGGCGCTGAGGCGCCCCCTTCGGCACCAGCGACCGTGGTCGAAGCGGCCTCCGCGCTCGCCGCCGCGGCGGCACCGCGGTTTGCGCGCGCCACTGAACCTACGCCATACGCACAGGTCGGCGACGCCTCGGCCTCGGCTCCCGAGGCAACGCACGTTGAGAGCGGCGACAACGAGCCGGCGCTGCCACCCAACTCGCGGCAGGCTTTCGCGGACTGGTTGCGTCAAGCGCGCCAGGCCAAGGGGCTAAGCCTGGAACAAATGGCGCAGACCACGCGCATTCAGGCGCGCGTACTCGCGTGTTTGGAGGCGGCACAATTTGACGCCCTCCACGCCGACGTGTTTGTCCGCGGCTATTTGCGCAGTTATGCGCAGTGTGTGGGGCTAGACGCAACCGCGGTGCTGCAACGCTACGCGGCGTGTGGCCTAGCGCCTGGTCCAGTCGCCGCGCCGGACGCTGGGCGCGTCGGTACCATCGTATCTGCCGCGACAACGATGCGATTTGGTGCGGCGCCAAGCGCGGTTGCTGCCGTGGCCGATGCCCCGGTTACGCCCGCGGTGGCGGCGCCGTCTATTGAAACGCCGGTTCAGGTTGCCGCCCCGAAAGAGCCGGATGGCGTGCCTGCAGCGCCCCTCGTGGTCCAGGCGAGTGGCAAGATGCCTCGGCCTCACTTGGTCATCGACGATGCCAATCCCGACCTAGCTGAGCGTGCACGGGCAAAAGGGCCGCGCGCGGATCGCGACTGGGGCGAGGGCGGTTTTTCCTCGCCATTTTTACGCGGTGAGAAAGAGCCAAAGCAAACCGGCCTGACGCTTGCCGTGATCGTCCTGCTAGTCGCGGCAACGATCGCGCTGTCATATCTAATGAAAACGACACCCGCAACGCGCGGCGTGACTGCGGCCTCCGCGCCGATGCTCGGTATTGGGTAGCGCACGCAGGGATGGCGCAGCCGGTTTTTGCGTCGGGATTTTTGCTGCGCGCGGTACCTCACGGCGACGCCGATCTTGTCACAACCTGGCTAACCCGCGAATTAGGCAAGCTGACGGCCTTTGCGAGGTCAGCGCGTGGCTCCAAAAAACGGTTTGCTGGTGCCTTATCAACCATGACGTTGGCGCGCCTTGAGTTGGCGCCTACCCCAGGCGACATGTGGCGGCTCGCCACGGCGGAGGTCGAGCAATCCTTTGTGCATCTTGGCGGTGATTTGACCGCCGTCGCGCACGCGGCGTACGCATGCGAGCTGGCACAGGAGTTGTCGGTCGCCGGCCATGCCGAGCCGGCCATATTTGAAGACTTGTTAGCCATGCATGAGGCCCTTGCGGCGCATACGCTGACGCCCGTAGGGCTGCGTTGGTTTGAGCTGCGGATGCTTGATGCCAACGGTTCCTTGCCCGATCGCGCCGACCTCATGGCGATGGCCGATGTGACCGTTGCTGCGGCACAGGCAGGTGTTCAAGGCGCGCCGGGCGCCGATTTGGACCACTTGTTGGCGTCCCTGCTCGACGCCACGTCGCTTTCGCAAGCGTCAACGCTAGTAGCAAGCCCGCCAGACGTCACGCGCTTGCGAGAGGTGCTCGGGGCGCTCATTGCAAGGGTGGTAAACAAGCCCCTGCAAAGCGTCATTTTCCTGCAAAAGATGAACGCCGGCTTGCGGCGATCGCGCGCGTAATCTGGGCAAAATCATCCGGCGCAACGTGAATGTTTACGCATGGTTGCGTGCTTGTTTCGCAAGGGCCACTTTGGTAGGGTCCCGCCAGGCCAACACCTATGCACGTTCAAGATCTAATTTTAACGCTCCAGCAATATTGGGCGGCGCAAGGATGCATCATCGAACAGCCGGTTGATGTTGAAGTCGGGGCGGGAACATTTAATCCCGCGACGTTTCTGCGCGTGCTGGGGCCCGAGCCATGGAACGCCGCCTTTGTGCAGTTTTGTCGTCGTCCGACGGACGGACGTTACGGCGACAACCCCAATCGTGCCGGGGCATATTACCAATTTCAGGTTGGCCTCAAGCCGGCGCCGCATAATGTTCAGGAGCTGTACCTGGGCTCGCTACGCGCCATTGGGCTTGACCCCTTGGTGCACGACATTCGCTTTGTCGAGGACGACTGGGAATCGCCGACGCTGGGCGCATGGGGGCTTGGTTGGGAGGTGTGGTGCGATGGCATGGAAGTCACGCAGTTCACCTATTTCCAACAGGCCGGCGGCATCGATCTCTTGCCAGTCACCGCCGAGCTTACCTATGGCGTCGAACGCATCGCCATGTATCTGCAGGGCGTCAAGAGCATGTACGACCTCACCTGGAACGCGCACGTGACCTATGGGCAATTGCGTCATCCGTGGGAGGTCGAGTACTCGAAGTTTCAGTTCGAAGAGCTCGACGCCGATTTCTACTTTATGCTGTTTGATCGTTATGAGGGCGCGTGCAAGCACTTGCTCTCGCGAGGCCTTGTGCTCCCAGCGTACGAGATGTGCATGAAGAGCTCGCATGCGTTTAACTCGCTCGATGCGCGCGGCGCGATCAGCGTGACCGAGCGCCAGCGCTTTATCGGGCGCGTGCGGGCGATGGCGCGAGGCGTCGCCGAGGCATATGTCGCGCGCCGGGCAACGCTTGGCTTTCCGCTGCTAAAGGCGCACGCGGGCGCGGCGGCACAGGGCGCCTTTGACGCCGCCTTGCCTGCAGGTGCCAGCGCTGCCGCGATGGCCGCGGCGCGCAGCGTGCGCGAACTAGGAGGCCAGCATGCCTAACCTACTGCTTGAAGTCGGCTGCGAAGAAATTCCGGCGAGGCAACTCGACTTGGCGCTTGGCTGGCTAGCCGCGCAAGTGCCGGTGCGGCTCGCGGCGGCGCGTATTGACTGCGGCGAGGCGAGGGTGCTCGGCACGCCGCGCCGGCTGGCGGTGCTGGCGCACGACGTGGCACTGATGGCGCGCGATCAAAACGAGACCGTGGTGGGCCCGTCGGTCTCGGCCGCCTTTGCTGCCGATGGCTCGCCTACGAAGGCGGCACAAGCCTTTGCCAGCAAGAACGGGCTCGATCTCGCGGCGTGCACGCGCGCGGCGGTTGAGGGCAAAAAAGGCGAATATCTCATCGGCAGCAAAACCTCGCTCGGCGGTCCAACCATGGAGCTGTTGCCTGGCCTACTCGCTGCCTTGATCTCGGATATCCCGTGGGCAAAATCCATGCGCTGGGGCGATGGCGAGGCGCGCTTTGTGCGCCCGGTTCATTGGTTGTTGACGCGCTTTGGCGCCGAGCTAGTACCAGTGTCGTGGGGCGGCGTGCACGCGGGCGGTACGACACGCGGCCACCGCTTCTTGGCCCCCGAGGCGATCGAAGTTGCGGATGCCGATGCGTACGTCGCGACGCTGCGGCAGGCGTCGGTGTTGGTCGACGTTAGTGAGCGCAAGGCCGCGGTTGAAGCCGAGTTGGCACGCGCCGCGGCCGCACATGGCGTGGCGATCGTGCCGGATGCGGGCCTGCTTGCGGAAGTTTGCAATCTCGTCGAGTACCCACGTGCCGTGGTCGGTACCTTTGCGGCCGACTACCTCGAAGTGCCAGCCGCGGTGATCATTACCGCGATGCGCACGCATCAGCGTTATTTCGCCGTCACTGACGCCGCCGGCGCGCTGGCGCCTGCGTTTGTCACCATTGCGGGTACGCCGACCAATAGTGACGACGTCGTTCGTCGCGGCAACGAGACCGTGCTCGCGTCGCGCCTCAGCGATGCCCAGTATTTCTTCAAGCTCGACAAGCGCACGCCTTTGGCCACCTGGAACCAGAAGCTCGCTGCCGTGGTGTTTCAAGCAAAGCTCGGCGATGCGGCCAAGACCTATGCCCACAAAGTGGCGCGCGTCACGGCGCTCGCCGAGGCCATTGCGCGTAGGGTGGGGGCCGACGTCGACGTCGTGCGCGCCGCCGCAGGCAACTGCAAGGCCGACCTCATGTCCGGCGTGGTTGGGGAATTTCCAGAGCTGCAAGGCGCGATGGGCAACGTGTATGCGACGCCGCATTTGGGCGCGGCGGTTGGCGCCGCTATCGAGCAGCACTATTGGCCAAAGGGCGCCGGCGCCGCGCTGCCGCTAACGCCTGAAGCCGCCGTGGTTAGCGTCGCGGACCGTCTCGATACGCTCGTTGGTTGTTTTGCGTCGGGGCTTGAGCCCACCGGCTCGGCCGACCCATATGGCCTTAGGCGCGCAACGCTGGGTGTGCTCGCCATCGTGCTCGATCGCGCTGCCGCCTCGCCTGCGTGGCGGTTAAAGCTGTCGGAGCTCGTCGATGGGGCCTGCGGGGCCTTCGGCGAATCCCTTGTGATACGGCGGCGCATAGGCAAGCGCTGCTGGCCTTCATCAAAGTCCGGCTGCGCGGCCTCTTGCTCGACGCCGGCGTCTTGCCACAAGACGTAGATGCCACCTTGGGCGTCGCATGGGACGATGTCTACGACGCGTCGTTGCGTGCGCGCAGCATCGCCAGCGTACCGCATGCTGCGCGTGAGCTATTCAAGCGCATAGCCAACATCCTCGCCGATGCCGAAAAGCGCGGCATCGTGCCCGCAGGCAACGTTAGTCCCGAATTGTTCGCCGCGCCCGATAACGCCGAATGGCGGCTGCACCGTGCGCGCCACGAGCTGGCCCGCAGCTGCAACGTGCCGCCGACAGCGGCGACTACGCAGCGCTCTTTGATGCCGTCGCGACGTTGTCGGTGCCGGTTGCGGCCTTCTTTGATAAGGGCGGGGTCATGGTGATGGATGCCGACCCACAGATCGCCAACAATCGGCTACTGCTCATCGCGGGGGTCATCGCGCCCTTGGCGCGCGTATGCGATTTTCGGCTCGCCGCACAAAGCGGAGCAGGGGCGTAGCGCATGAGCCAGACCATCGTGCAATTTGGCGGCCCCGCGGCGCCGCGGCTCATCGCAGATCGCATGCTGCTTGGCGGCAAGGGCGCTGGCCTGGCGGAAATGGCCGGGCTTGGGCTGCCGGTGCCACCCGGCTTTACGCTCACGACGAACGTCTGCAAAGATTTTTGGCAACGTGGCGAACTTGCGTCGGGCGTCGTCGCCGAAATGGAGACCTCGCTTTCGTGGCTGGCGGCGCTGACCGGGCGATCATTTGGCCGCGCTGCGGGCGAATTGCCGCTGCTGCTTTCGGTGCGTTCGGGCGCGCCCGTCTCGATGCCGGGGATGATGGATACCATCTTAAACCTCGGATTAAACGACCAAACCGTGCAGGCCTTGGCCGCGGCGACCAATTCGCCATGTTTCGCCTGGGATTGCTATCGCCGCTTTATCGCCATGTACGCGCGCATCGTGCTCGGGCTCGGTGCGCCCGATGCGAGCGGCGAGGGCTTTTTCGAAAAAGCCTTGCACGACGCTAAGCGGCGCGATGCCGCCACGCGCGACGCAGATCTTTCGCTGCCAGCGTTGCAGGCGCTGGTGGCGGCTTTTTTGGCGCACGTCAAGCAGGCCACCGGTGGCGACTTTCCGCAAGACGTCAACGTCCAGCTCGTCGGCGCTATTGTGGCCGTCATGCGTTCGTGGCGCAACCCCCGTGCCGAGCTCTATCGCAGCATGCATGGCATCGACGCCGGCATGGGCACGGCGGTCACTGTGCAGAGCATGGTGTTTGGCAATCTCGGCGAGGATTGCGCCACGGGCGTGGTGTTCACCCGCAATCCGGCCACGGGCGCACGCGGTCTATATGGCGAGTTTCTGCTTAATGCTCAAGGCGAAGACGTCGTCGCCGGTATCCGTACGCCCGAGCTCATCGCGAACCTCGCGGATACGGTGCCGCAGGCCCACGCGGAGCTAACGCGCGTCGCCGCTCAGCTCGAAACGCACTATCGCGACATGCAGGACCTCGAATTTACCATTGAGCACGGCAAGCTCTATATGTTGCAGACGCGCGCCGGCAAGCGCACGGGTGCCGCGATGGTGCAGGTCGCGGTCGACTTGGTAAGCGAAGGCCTGATAACACCGTCGGAGGCGCTGGCAACCTGCGAGCCCGGCAAAATCGAAGAGGTGCTGCATCCAGCCGTCGACAGATCGCACGCGCCGGCAGCACTGGCCAAGGGACTGCCGGCCTCGCCGGGTGCGGCGGTTGGCGCGGTGGTATTTTCGGCAAAGGCGGCGCAGGAAGCGGCCAAACGCGGCGACGCGGTGATCTTGGTGCGGACCGAAACGTCGCCTGAGGACCTTCACGGCATGCAGGCGGCGCAGGGCATTATCACCGCCCGCGGTGGCATGACGTCGCATGCGGCCGTCGTGGCGCGCGGCATGGGCAAGTGCTGCGTCACAGGGTGCTCGGCGCTGCGCGTCGACGCGGCGCGCCTCCAGGCAAGCGTGGGCGACACCATCATCAAACAAGGCGATGTCGTCACCGTCGACGGCGGGACCGGCGAACTATTTTTGGGGGCGCTGCCGCTCATGCCGGCCAAGCGTACGCCCGCCTTTGAACAATTCTTGGCGTGGGCGGATGAGTTTCGCCAACTCAAGGTGCGCACCAACGCTGATACGCCCACGGATGCCAAGACGGCGCGCGCGTATGGCGCGGAGGGCATCGGCCTGTGCCGCACCGAGCACATGTTCTTCGCGCCCGAACGCATCTTGGCGATGCGGCAGATGATTCTGGCAACCTCGGAGCAGGCGCGCCGCGAGGCGCTCGCAACCATCCTGCCGATGCAACGCGCCGATTTTGTCGGGCTATTGCGCGAAATGGACGGACTGCCGGTGACCGTGCGGCTGCTCGATCCGCCGCTGCACGAATTCTTGCCGCATGCCGCGGCCGACGTTCAGGCCGTGGCGGCAGCGCTCGGCGTTTCCGTGGCGGCAATTGCCGAACGGCTGGATCAATTACAAGAGTCCAATCCGATGTTAGGTCATCGAGGATGCCGGCTTGGCCTGAGCTTTCCGGAAATCTACGAAACCCAGGTCATCGCGTTTGCGCACGCCATGGCAGATGCGCAGGCGCAAGGCGTTACCGTACACGCCGAGATCATGATTCCGTTGGTCATGGAGGCCAATGAACTCGCCCTGCTGCGAGACCGCCTGACCAAGGTGATTGACGGTGTCTTGCATGCGCGCGGCGCGACGCTTGCCTATTTGCTAGGCACGATGATCGAGCTGCCCCGAGCATGTCTTGTTGCCGGCGAGATCGCGGCGCACGCCGACTTCTTCTCATTTGGCACTAACGATCTGACGCAGACCACGTTTGGCATCTCGCGCGATGACGTCGCCAGCTTTTTGCCCGACTACATTGAGCGCGGCATTCTCGAGGCGAGCCCCTTTGTCACCCTAGATCGCCGCGGCGTCGGTGAGCTGGTAAGGCTAGCCGTCACGCGTGGTCGCCAAGCGCGCCCTGGGCTCAAGCTGGGTCTTTGCGGCGAGCACGGCGGCGAACCGGCTTCAGTGGCCTTTTGTCACGAGATCGGCCTTGATTATGTGTCTTGCTCGCCGTTTCGCGTCCCCGTCGCCCGGGTCGCCGCCGCGCGAGCAGCTATCTTGCATCCTCGCGTGCCGTCTGCGGGCGCGCCATCGGGCCTCGGAGAACGATCATGAATTATCGGCAATGTTTGGTGGGCAACGCGATCGCGCGCGCCCGAGTCGTAGTCGTCGTGGCAAGCGCGTTTATGCCAGGTGTCCTGCTCGCGACCGCGTTTACCGCGCTAGGTGCGTGCACCGCGGACGGCGATCAAGTTGCGCCCCCCGACGATGCGTTTACCTATCCCTCGGCGCTCGCCTTTAGCCGCGACGGGTCGGCTGTCTTTGTGGTCAGCGCCAACGCAAATTTGCAATACGATTCCGGCACGGCCTTGGTGGTCGATGTCGCCGCAACGGAGGCCGCGATCACGCCCTGGCTTGCCACGCGCGACACCGCGGCCTCGTGCTATGTGGACTCTGAGTTTGCCGAAACGATGGTGTGCGACGAAGCCGATTTTGTTCGCGCCGGCGACGGCGTGCGCCTCGGCAATTTCGCCTCCGCGGTGACCTCCTTGCTCAACGAAGCGGGCGACGAACGCGTGCTATTCACGGTCCGCGGCGACCCGTCGATTACGTGGGCCGACTTTGACGGCGAGCGCTTGGCGTGTCGCGAGGCCCCGAGCTTCTCGTTGTGTGACCTGGACCGGCGCCTCACCAAGCTCGGCGAAGGGGTCGCGGATGTCCATCAAACCATCTTCTCCGAGCCGTATCAGATTGCCTCTGATCCCAACGGATTTTACGCCATCGCAACTCATTTTGGTCGCGGCGCCGTGACCGTGGTCGACGCCCGCGGTGCGGCCCCGGTGCTGTCGGATGCGGTCGATGGCCTGTTTCAGCGCAATCTCAATACGGGCGTCCTGAGCACCAGCGCGGTGGCGATTCGCCCTAACTATGCGCAGCCGGAGGCGCCTGGCATTGCCTATATCGGCAGCTCCGGCGAAGACCGCATCCAGACCGCGGTCGTCTTGGCGGACTATTACGACCAGGCCAAGCTCCTCGCCGCCGACTACTTTTTTGTCCACGGCGTTGGCAGCAACTCGGGCGGCGGCGCCGACACGCGAGGCATCGCGTTTGACGCTCACCAACGCATGTATTTCGTCGGCCGCGCGCCGGCGAGCGTGCTGCAATATGACGTCAGCGTAGACGAGGTGGGCCAGGTGAGGCGCGCCTTGCTCAGCGGCGTTGATACGTGCCGCCAGGCGACGGCGATCGTCGTCGCGGCTGCCGGCGAGGAGACGTATGTCGTCGTGTCGTGTTTTAACGAGGGCACCATCCAAGTCTATCGCGCCGACCCGTCGCTTTCGCTAGTGGCCACCGTGTCCGTGGGCCGTGGGCCCGCAGCCATGGCCATCTCGCCAGATGGAGGCCGCATCTATGTCGCCAATTATCTCGACGACACCTTGGCCATTGTCGACACCGTGCCAGGGTCACCGACACAGTTTCGCGTTGTGATGCGCATGGGGGTGCCTCGTGAATAAATTCTGGTCGGTCCTTGCCCTCGCGATGGTCCTCGCCGCAGCCTGCAGCGACGACGACAACTCTGCGGCAACGATCTACAACTTAGATCGCCCAACGGATATCGCGTTCGCCTGCCACGGTGGCCTCCGCCTCGTGGGCGACGATGGCGCGCAGGCTGACGATCCGATCACGACCTCCGCAATGCCGAACGAGGCCTGCGCGATTTATGCGCGCAAGGTGCCGGCCCTCGAGACCGATCCGCCCAACGTGCCCGACGGTCAAGAGCCGATCGACGGCGGCACCGCGCTGGGCACGGTCTCGTATCTCGCGCTTATTTTGCAATCCGGGCCTGGCACGGTCGCCTTAGCCAAGTTCCCAGCGCGACCCGCGACGGCTTTCATTCCTGGCGAGGCGACGGTTGTCGATACCGATGCCGCCGCGCCCGGCAAGAACTCGGCGACCGTCGGCAGCAACCCAGTTGCGGTTGCGACCGACGCGAGCGGTTGCTATGCGCTGACCGCCAATGCGGGCAGCTGTGACCTCTCGGAGCTCGAGATTAATACCTTGCTCGACGGCACGCCAGGTGCGCGCGTGATTCGCACGACCGTGCAAAATAGCAACGGCGATCCGATCATGGCGCGGCCCGCGGCAATGGCCGCCTTGACCCCTTCATCAGAAATTGGGGTCTCATGCCCGGACGCGCCGCGTGGCATGTTTTATGTCGCGTATCCAAGCTGTCACGCGGTTGCCGTGTACGACGCCCAAACTCGGCAGGCCGTCGCCAGCATCCAATTTGCCCCCGACGGCACCGCCACGCTTGGCGACGGGGCGCTGATCTGTCCCTCGGACTGCGACGAGGCGCCCGTGCTTACGCCAGGTGCCGAGCCGTCGTCGCTGGCGTTACAAGTCGACGCCCGCGTTGGCACCACGCGCCTCGCGATAGGTCTTGGCAATCGCGCGCAACTTACGATCGTCGACCTCGACGTCGCGGGCTTACCGTCCGCGGTGGGCCAGATCGCCTTGGAGGGTGACATCGGCGTGCGCGATGTCGCGCTCACGCGCCAAATTGGCATGGGCGGTTCCTCCGGCTTTCTCAACGACGCCACTGCCGCAGGTGGCCAATTTCAATTCATCTACGCCATCGCGACAGATGCCTCCATTCGCGTCGCCAGCGTGCTTGGCACGCCGCGCGAATGCGATACTCAGGTCGACCCGCGCGCCCTCACCGACACCCCCTCAATGGCGACGCTGGCATGCCTTTCGATTGGCAGCTATCCGCGGCGCCCTGGCGCGACGGGCCCCGGTCTGCGCAGCCCAGATGGTGGCGTCCCCGTCGGCGTTGATACCGTTGCCGTGGAGCAAGACGACAGCGACACGCGGTCCGATGGGCCGGATCGGCTGATTGGGCATTTCGCCTTCATCTCGTCGAGCACCGGCCTTTCCTATCTCATCAACATCGACGATGACAACTACGCCGATGCCGTTGGCAAAAGCGAGCCTTTGGCCGCGACGTGGGCGCTGGCCTTGCCGCACCAATTTCGCGACCAAGTTAAATCGCGCGATCTGCGCGCCGTCGGCGAAGACGACAACGGCGACCTGCTGCCCATTTGTGAAACCTCTGGCCCTAATGCGGGCCTCATCCCGGCTGAATCGGCGGGTGGCGCGCGCTTGGCCGCTGAGCCGTCGCAGGTGCTCAACGGCACCGTTGACGCCAACAAGGCCTTTGCGCTGCCGCGGCTGCGCAATGTGCTTTGCGAGGGTCTCGACACGACGCGCCCGGTTTCCGAACTCTCATATGCTGCGCCCCTGGACGTGCGGCTTGCGGCCTATCCAGATCTCGCGGCGATTCCGTATGAGGAATCGTGGGACATCACCTTCGAGGGCGCCTTGTCGCAAGACTCGCCAAACGCGGTCGTCGACGGTCCGGCGATCCGCAATGGCCAAGTTTTCATCGACGGCACCGGCATACAATTGATCGAGCCCATGGCGCCTTACTGCGGGATTGGCGTCGAGCAGTTTGATGATGTCGTGTTGCGCGGCTGCGACCTCAGCCTCGGCGATTTGCAGTGCGGCGTCGACGAAGTTTGTTACGTTCACCCCGATGCCGTGGTGTCGACCGGCGTGTGCGTGCGCGAGGAAGACATCGGAATCCTCGCGGGACCCTGCCGCGATTTTTTCATTTCGAAGCGGCACTACGCGGTGCAGACCGTCGCGCCCGATCGCTTGCGCCTGGTGCCTCGCCGTCACGTCTTGCGGACGACCCCGCTGGATGGCTGCGTTAGCGACGCGCAATGTGAGGATTTGGCGAGCTACGAACAAGGGCTGCGGCAGAGCGAACACCCCTCCGAGTTGGCAGACGACGCCGATGCCCGCACGTGGGCGTGTGAGCCCGATCCGACGCGCGCTGGCAGCGACCTCATCGATCGCTGCGTCATGACGTGTGAGACCACGGATGATTGCGATGCGGGGACGACCTGCGTCGCGGGGCGATGCGATGAAGGTGTCATTCCGCCCTTGCAGTGCGCGATTACCCTGCAGCGCTATCAAGTTCTCGCCAGCGATGCGTTCACCATTATGGGCGAGCGCACCGGGTATCTCCATCCATGGCGCTACGACGAGGGCTCTAACAGTTTCGTCCTGGACCCTGCCAAAGCCAACCTGGTAGGGCGCATTCCGCTCGTGGCACCGGCTTGCGGCGACGATCTGGCGCTGGCGCCAAATCCATGCCTAACCACGGTTTCGCACACGCAATATGTGCCGACGTATGTCGGCGAGACCTGCGTGCTCGACACCCAGGACCTTGTCACGGCCGACGTGCCCGCGATCTGGGTGCGCACGCCGTTGTTTCAATTTCATCTGGTGGCGCCATTTTACGAGGGCGATGCCCAGTGCCGCGCCGATGGCGCCCTGGCACTAGGGCAGGTGCCCGCGGCGTATCAAGGGTATCGACTCGAGTTTCGTCAGATTGGCGGCTTTGCCCCCTATCAACTGCCAATCGACCCGGTCGTGCCAGCCGCCGTCAAAACCGGGCCCGAGCAAAGCATGTGGGTGCTCGACTTTGGCGACCTGGTCACCGCCCAGGCCAGCCTGCGAGGGCGCGTATTTCGCGTCGAATCGAGCAATCCGCAGCAGGCGCTCTCACTTCAATAACTTGTCTGCGCGCAGCTGGCGCGCCGCGGTGAATTACTTGCCGCAAGCTGCTTCCTATGGCACCACAGTAGGAGGGTGCCATAACTCGTGAGCACAGACCTATACAAAGAGCGCATCGAGGTCAGCCTCGACGGACGGCAGATTTTCTATATGTTTGTGGGCGGCGCGGTGCTGTCCTGTTTGGTGTTCGTGCTCGGCGTCATGGTTGGCAAGCGCGTCGAGTCGCGTTCACATCTGGTGGCGCAGCAAGCCGACGCTCGCCGTGACCCCTTGGCGGCGCTTGATCGCGTGAGCGAGGCGAGTGAGTCACTTTCGTTTCGTCAGGCCCTGCGCGATCAGCAGCGCGTCGCGCCCGCGGTCGACGCCGAGGTGGCGCGCGCGGCGTCTGCGGCAACAACGGCTGCGACGACCGCCGCCAAGCCCGTTTCCACAACCGCCCTTCCAGCCGCGACGCTGCCGCCGGTCGCTCAGGCGCCCACGGCTGTCGCCGCCGCGGCGATCGCAGCCTCCCCAGCGCAAACCGCTCCGGCAAAACCGACTATCGCCGCTGCCAAGCCGCAGACCACGGCGGCAACCCCGGAGGCGTCGACGGGCAAACGCTTCCACACCCTGCGCGTCTCGTCATTTAAAGACGCCGCCGAGGCGGATGCGCTGATCAAGCAGCTAAAAGGCCGAGGCTATCAGCCGTTTTCGATGCCGGCCACGGTCGATGGCGAGGCGTGGATCAGGGTCTGCATCGGCCGCCACCCTACCTACGAGGCGGCGGTGGCCGCCAAGCTGAAGTACGAGGCCAATATGCGCAAGATTGCCTACGTGCTTACGGTTGAGCCGTAGCGTCCAAATTGGCCCCGAGACACGCGGAGGCCCCGGCCGCCCTTGTCAGAGCTGGGGGGTAACCTCCTAGGCGTGGGCCGCCGAGATCCTTCTCAAACCCCGCTGATGCAGCAGTTTCGCGAGATCAAATCGCGGTACCCGCAGGCCATCGTATTTTTTCGGCTCGGCGATTTTTACGAAATGTTTTACGACGATGCCGTCGAGGCGTCGCGCCTGCTCGACCTAACGCTCACCACACGCGACAAGGGCCGCGACGACGCCGTGCCGATGTGCGGTGTGCCGCATCACGCGGCCAGCGGCTACATTGCCAAACTTACCGCCCAGGGTCGAAGCGTTGTGGTCTGCGAGCAAGTCGAAGACCCGGCGCAGGCCAAGGGACTAGTGCGCCGCGATGCCGTGCGGATCGTAACCCCCGGCATCACGACCGACGACGCGGTGCTGGATCCCGCCGTGGCTTGTTACGTTGCGGCGGTGGCGCCGGTCGGGGACGGCTTTGGCTTTGCTTATCTAGACGTTAGCACGGGCGCATTTTTTGCGACGCAGGTCAGCTCAGAGGCCGAGCTGATAAGCGAATTGGTCCGCATCGCCCCGCGCGAGGTGGTTGGGCCCCTTGAAAGCAAGGCGCACGGGCGCGCCGCGCTCTGGCAACGCCTGCGGACGCGGTGGTCGGTGGCGTGGACGTCCGTGCCGACGCATCAGAGCCCGGACCAGGAGCTGGGCGCGTTGGCGACGCTCACGTCGCCGCTTTCGCCGGGTATCGCGCAAGCCGCGGCCATGGTGCTGGCGTATGCGCGCTCGACCCAACTTTGCGGCGACTTGCCGGTGACGCAATTGCAACTGGTCGATCGCAAGACTGATGTGGGGCTCGATGAAACCGCGGTGCGCACGCTCGAGCTGTTTGAAACCATGCTCGCCAGGCGCAAAGAAGGGTCGCTGCTCGCGGTTATTGATCGTACCGTCACCGCGGGCGGTGGCCGCGTGTTGCGGCATTGGCTGGCACGACCAACCGCCGACCTCGGCGAACTCGCGCAGCGCCATGACGCCGTCGCCTGGCTCGTCACGCATCAGGCGACGACGGCGTCGGCCCGTGAGGCGCTCGCGGAGGTTTATGACATCGAGCGCATCGTCACGAGGGTCTGCCTGCAGCAAGGTTCGGCGCCCGAACTCGTGCGCCTGCGGCGGACCTTGCATGCGGCCGCGGCGTTGACCGATTTGTTGACCGCGCACGCGGAGTCGCCACCGGCGTTGCTGTCGCCCGGCGGCGCTGCCGCGTCCGCGCTGATGCCGCCAGCCCTTGCGGCACTAGGCGACACGCTGGCGCGCGCGCTGCAGGAGCAGGCGCCGCGGCAGCTCCGCGACGGCGGCACGATCGCCGCGGGCTACGACGCCGAAGTCGACGAATTGCGCGCGCTTTGCACCGGCGGGTCGACGCGCCTAGACGCGCTAGAAGCCAGCGAGCGCGCGCGGACGGGCATTGGCAATTTAAAAATTGGCCGCAGTCGCGTGTTTGGATTTTTTATAGAGGTCAGCAAGAGCCAGTTAGGCAAAGTGCCCAGCGACTTTGTTCGTCGCCAAACCGTGGCCGGCGGCGAGCGCTACGTTACGCCGGCGCTGGCCGAGCTTGAAGACAAGCTGCAGCGCGCTGAGGGCAAATTGCTGGCGCGTGAACAGGCGCTCTTCGCAGAGCTCACCACGGCCGTCGTCGCGGTCCAGCAGCCGCTCATGATGCTGGCGCGCTGGCTGGCCTCCGTCGACGTGCTTGCCGGCTTTGCGGAATTGGCGCGGCGAGGGCGCTACGTTCGGCCTCAGCTCGCCGACGACGCCAGGCTCGAGATTCGCGATGGCCGACATCCGGTGGTCGAGGTTAGCCCTGCTGCGACCGCAGGCCAGTTCGTCGCCAATGACTGCGTGCTCGGCTTGGCCTCATCGAGCGATGACGAGGCAGCGAGGTTTCTGCTCATCACCGGCCCCAACATGGCAGGCAAATCGACCTACATGCGGCAGGTCGCGTTGATCGTGCTGCTCGCGCAGATCGGCTCGTTTGTGCCAGCGTCGTCGGCTCACATCGGCGTGGTCGATCGCATCTTTACGCGCATTGGCGCCGCCGACGATTTATCCCGCGGCGAGTCGACGTTTATGGTCGAGATGCGCGAGACCGCGGCGATCTTGCATGGCGTCACGGAACGCTCGTTGGTGCTCTTAGACGAAATTGGGCGCGGCACGAGCACCTATGATGGGCTGGCGATCGCCTGGGCCGTCGCCGAGCGCTTGGCGCATCGCGCGCGGGCGCGGACGTTATTTGCCACCCACTACCACGAACTCGGTCAGCTCGCCGCGCAAGGCGCGGGCGTGCGCAACGTGTCGATGGCGGTGGGCGAGCAGCGAGGTGAGTTGGTGTTCTTGCGCAAGGTGGTGTCAGGCGAGGCTGCCCGCAGCTATGGCATCGACGTCGCGGGGCGTGCCGGGGTGCCGGCCGACGTCTTGAAGCGAGCCAAGGCCGTGCTCGCCAGACTCGAAGCGACCGTGGCAGGGTCGGCAGGGCGCGGGTCACACGCGCAACTCGGCCTGGAGCTCGGGCCAGCCACCGCGTCGTCGCCAGCCGACCGCCGCGACGTTGACCATGGCGCGCCGACGACGTCGGCCGTCCTGGTCGAATTAGCTGGCATTCTTACCGACGAGATGACCCCGGTGCAGTCGATAGCCAAATTGCACGAGCTCGCCGGACGTTCCAGGGCCGAAGTCGCCCCCCGTAACGAACGGCGAGGCTCGTCGATTCTCCCTTTTAGTTGAATAAAGCCTGGGCCAAGACGTCCCACTTGGCACCGGCTATCAAGCTCCGGTACAGTGTGGGTAATTATGCGCCAGTCTCGACCAAACCGTTTTAACCCTGTTTTTGCGCGCTTAGCAGCTGCGGGCACCATGGCCTTGGCAGTGCTGGTCGCAGGTGGCGTGCCCATGGCCGTCGCTAAGCCAAAGCCCAAAGCCGCGGTCAAGCTAGGTCCTTCGGCCGAGGCGCAAGAAAAAGCCCTGAGCGACTTTTTGGGCCCCTACAAGTTTGGCATGACCAAGGACGAAGTCCTCGCCGTGTTGCGTGCCCAGCTCGATGCGCGCTACAAGGCCGAGTCTGAGGCGACGCAAGACGTCTATCGGCAAGACCAGATCCAGGCGCGCAAGAAGCTCGAGCTCGACCGCCTGGGCAAAAGCTATACCGAGTTTACCGGGACGAAGACCGGGTGGGACGTCTCGCTGATTGACGAGGAGTTTGTCCACAACAATAACGAGGCGCTGCTGGAGAATTGGGAAAATGCCGGCGGCAAAAACCAACGTCGGTTTTTCTTCTTCCATAACGGCAAGCTCTACAAGATGGTGTTGCAGATCGACGCGCGGCAGTTAGAAGAGGCGCAGCGGTCGTTCGAGTTTTTCGTGGGCCTCATCGAGGCGCGACTCGGCGCTGCAACCAAAAGCAGCGGCGCCGCCGCGTGGAAGCTGCGCGCCGCCACCGTCGCGGCCGCCGATGAGCTCGAATTTTACAACGCCTTTCGCCTCGCGTTTGCCGATGCGGCGCGGCAAGCCGACGTCGTCGCGGCGCGGGTTGCCATGGGCGTGAAACCCAAAGAAGAGAACCGCCTCATCAAGTCGATCACGGCCGCCGACGATGACGACGGCCCAAGCCTCGACGCCGGCAAGGACGCCGTCGACAAATTACTCAAAGGCAATTAGTCGGCAATTGGTCGACTCGCCAAGGGCCTCAGCACGCGTCGCCGGCTCGCGGAAGCCAATTAAATGAGTCCCTGCTAGATTTCGGGGGTATTGAATCCGTGTAAAATAACTGCATGGCGTTTTCCGGGTTCGCAAATCTCGAGCGCGTCAAGACCTCGCGGGGGTTGGGGGCGCTGAGCCAAGCAATCATAGGCCAGGATTTCGATCGTGCCGCCACAGATGCATTGCTGCGACGTTTTATTGAGCAATACCCGGAGGCTCGAGATTGGTTTAATCTGAGCGCGATCACGCAGGGCGGACCGCTCGCAACTGAATCGCTAGTTTTTCTCGAGGGACGAGGGGAGGTCGGTTTTCGCTTGGTAATTACAAGCCCTGGAGGGCGGAAGGCGGTTTTTGAATCCACCGACCTGCGCGCTCAGGCCGATCTTTTGCGCGCGGTGTTTTCGAGCGAGAGCTGTGGCGAGCTGATGGAGTTGATCGATGACGCGCCCGAATCGATGAAGTATTTCTTTGACGTCTTGAAAGACTGCTATGGCGAATCCGATGGCGGGGGGCAGTGGCCCGCGATGCCAGAATTTTCCATTCAACGTCGAGAGCATGCGAGCATCGTGATTAATCACGGCCCGACGCGGATTGTCACGGATCCGGTTCAGCTCGAAGATGGATGGATGTCTGACGTTGGTGCGGCGCCACGGTCGTGCAGCGAGCTCGCTTCTACAATCTTGTTGTCGCATACGCACGATGACCACTACTCGTTGAGTTCCATGATCGGCTGGGAAACCGACGCGTCCGTCGTGGTCGCGCCACGCGTGCCTCGCTCCAGCCTTTTGGCGAGCGATGTTGCGGCCGAAATTTCTGCGGCGGGGCTAACCTGCAAGAACCCCGCTTGGGGCGGCCAAATCGTAGATAACGACGTAACGATTGACGTGCTGCCTTTCTACGGCGAGCAGCCCACGCGAAACGTGGTGCGGCCATTTCCTGAGGCTCGAAACTGGGGGAACTGCTATCGCATTAACACGCCAACCTATTCACTGTTGCTGCTGTTTGATAGCGGCGTTGACCCGGAAGGTAACATGGTCGATGTCGTGGCAAAATCGGTCGCCGCTAAGGGCCCCATCGATATTGTCATGAGCTGCTGTCTGAGGTTCCGCGAGGCCGCCAACCCCGGCTTGCCCGACTACTTGTTCATGGTGCCATTTGAGCAATTGCCGACGCTGGCGCGCGAAAAAAAAAGCATGACGCTCGGCCCGGAAGGGATCGCGGAGGTATGCCTCGCCGCTAAGGCGCGATACTTCATGCCGTATGCCCAAGGCTATGTCCGGCCGGGGCAGGTTCACCACGCGGAGATCAAACACTGTGCGGAGATCGCCGAGCTGCTGCAGGCTGCGGGCGCCGCAACCAAGGTCAAGCTTTGGAATTTCGGCGACAACCTTACCGTCGCAGACTTGTAACGCTTAGCTGGGGCCAGAACGAGTCGCCGCCGCGCACATTAAACGGTGCGTTACATAAAGAACGTAAAGCGCGAGCGGGTATTAGACACTTGCTTGAGCTTTTGCTCAAGCGCACTGCCGGCTTGGAGGAGTTCCTTTAGCTTGTCCGCGATCAACGCCACGCGTCGGCGATAGTGAAATTCCGCGGCCGAGGCCTCTGAGCCTTGCACCAGCCCGTTCATAGCATTCGTCGCGAGCAGAGGAATGACCTGGTTCGGCTCGATGGCGCCGGGCGACGCGAGCGAGCCTTTAATTCTAGTGCCACCGGAAGTTAAGAAGTATTCAAATCCAGTGACCTGATTGCAATCGGCATCAGTGCAGGTTGGCGCACCTAGCTCAACGAGCTGCGCGCCGAATTTTCCTTGCTGACCATCGGGCGGCGCCGTGACCACGACTGCATATCGGTAGGGCATCTCGCCATAGCGTGCGGCCGCGGCTTTTCGGGCGGCCTCGGTCAGCTTGGCGTCGTCTTGGGTGGCGAGCACCACGTGCGATTTGATGAGGGCGCGCAGTTCAGTGACGCCGGCATAGAAAGTATTTACCTGCGCCGATGTGTTGGCGCCCATAGCGATGGGCTGCGCTTGAAACACGACTTCGGGCTGAAACTTCGTTTCGAGAAACTTGTTCATCTGTTCGGTTAGCTTCTTATCCATCGCCCCCTTGGCGTCGACCATCGCGCTTTCAATGGCGACGAGGTCTCGCCGAATGGCGCTGACATCAGTAAGCACGACGGCCGCATCGGAGACGCCTCGATTATGGATCGCGTTTTGTTTGCCGGCCCCGCCCACCAACACGCCAACCACGAGCGGCGCCACCACCATCGCGGCAATTTTGCCGATGCGCGCGGCCTTGCCGGATTGCGCAACTTGCTCAACGGGTCGACCATCGTTGACGACAACAAATTCTTGCGCGCGCGGCGCGGCATACGCCTGAGCCTGCGCCTGTTGCGCCATCGCTCCCATTGCGCCAAATGGATCTTCCGACGCGCGCGGTACCTGAATGGTCGACGTAGCCGTCGGGCCTTCCATGCCAGGTGGTGGCGCGACGCTAGGCCGCGCGGCCGTCATCGAGCCCGTTTTTAAGCCCAAGTCGTGCCTTAAGCTCGGTTATGTCGCGGCTTGGAGTGGTGCGCTTATTGGACTCGGTCACGGTGGGCGGAGTGTATGTGTGATGCCGCGCTACTGTCAAGATGCGCAGGATTGCGTTGTCGTGTTGCGTTGCTGCCTCGTACAACTGTGAATCTGAGGATACGGCGTGCCGGGTGCCCGCCTGAATCGGCGGGCCGCGGGTTGTGCTTGGGGCTGGCACGAAAGCTGCTATCGTGGACTGGGTATGTCGCCATCCCGCACAACCTCACGCGTCCTAGTCGCCTTTGCGCTCGCCGCCTGCGCGCTCCTATTGGTTCCCGCGCCGGCAGCGGCCGATTTTCGCTTCCGCTTTCGCGGCGGAGTACGCGTCCACGCGCCGCGCGTGCGTTTCTATCCGCGCCCGATACTGCCGTGGTGGCCCACCTACGTCGTCGTGCCCCCAGCGTACGAGTCGAGCCCAAGTGCTGCCACGCCCGTTTATGCGCCGGGTGGCCCTAGCACCGTCGCAGTAGCCGCGCCGCGCCGGCCCTTAAACCGATACGCACTAGGCGGCTTCGTTGGTGTTGCTGCGGTGGCAAATGCGGATGGCGCGCCCGCGTCGGAACACGCGGAAACCGCGCTCGCGCTGCGGGCACGATTTGCCGAACACTGGCTCATCGAGGGATCGCTGCGCCAAACCCGGTCCATCGAAGCCGACGAGCGCCAGCAGTACGTCGGCGCGAGCCTGCTCGCGGAGCTCGCACCGTATGCCTCGCTGTCGCCCTACGTGCTGGGAGGGCTAGGCGCCGAGCTGGGCACCGATGCGTCCTACGTCGAGGTTGGCGCAGGGCTGCGCCTTCATGTCGGGCCCAGCCTGGAGCTAAGCGCCGAGTTGCGAGGGGGCTTGCTAACCGATGACTCAAGCCCAACAACGATCTCGGTAAACGGCGAATCCTCGGAGTCGCAGCGACTCTCGAGGGCGCTCCTAGGGGCGATGATTCGCTTCTAGTTGAGATCCGCCGCCAACTATGGGGCCGTAGGGCCCACCTCCATGCCTGTTCGTGTAGTATGCAGGCGCGCGGGATGACTCTGGTTTAGGGAGCCGTCGCCGCGAAGTCGAGGAACCCACTTATGTCTCGCCGTGCTTTGGCTGCTCTCGTTGCCACCTTCGTTGTCCTGCTGACGGCCGCTTGTTATTGGGCCACGACTCGGCAGATCAGCGCGCTGCTGACCAAGGACAGCAAAGAACGCGTCATCCGCGCGGCTCGCCTGGTCGACCAGGGCGCCAAGCTCGAACTGTTGCAGCTGCTCCGCGATGCGGAAGTGCTAGCCGCGGCACCTGACGTCTTAAAAATCGCCCGCGAACAGACCACGCGCGGGCGCGCCGCCGCCAAACAGCTCGCCTTTGACACATTTTTAAAGACGTACAAAGGCAACCGTCCTGACATTGTAGCGATGGTAGATGCCACTGGTGAGATCATCGCGCTCGATGGCGTGTCGCTGCCAGTTGCCTCCGACTGGAAGGTTGACGGCAAAAAAGATGGCGAGGTCATCTTCCCCGCGGTCGCCTGGGCCTTGGCCAAGCGCGTGTCGGTATCGGAGGTTTGGAATTATCCTGGCAAAGGCCTCATGCGCGTCGGCGTGGCCTCGGTCGTCGACTACGAGTATGCCGTGACGTCCAATCCCAATAGCGCGCCGGTGATTGGGGCGATCGTTATCGCACATGCGCTGACGTCGCAAGATGCACGCACACGCGCCGCTGGCATTGGCGCCAACGTGGCCTACGCCGATAACACCAGCGTCTTCGTCTCGAGCTTTGTGCGTGGCAACGGCGAAGACGTCGAGCGCCAACGTGAACTCTCGGCCGTGGTAGCAGCCACGCCCTCCATGCAGGCGGCAGGCGTGGTGACACGCGCGTTTGTGCTTGGCGGTGAGGCCTATGAGGGAGTGAGCGTACCGTTTCCGCGTTTTGCGTCTGAGTCTTTTCCCCAGGCATATCCAGCGCCAACGCCCCGGCTAATCGCCTTGACGTCGCCGATGGAGCGAGGCGACGTGCTCTCGACCGCGCAACGCCTGGTCATTTTGCTCGGCGGCGCCGCACTCATCATTTCGCTGGTCGGGATGTACCTCACCGGCAAGCGCGTGCTGGCGCAAATTGACCAAGTCGAACTCGGCATCAGCGATATTATCAACGGCAATATTGATCGCACGTTTGCGCCGGTTGGCGAGGAGCTCGACGGCCTATCAAATGGCCTCAACGTTATGCTGGCGCGGCTGCTTGGCCGCCCCGAGCCAGGCGAGGAAACCCAAGATGACTTGGGCCACCAAATGCCGGCGTCGCGCATGGATTTTGAGGCGCACGTGCCAGATAGCCCGACGATGGCGCCGGATTTGGCGGCGTTGGCGCAAGAGCCCGAGCCCGACTACTACAAGCGGATTTTCGAAGAATACACGTCGGCGCGCGCCGCGATGGGGCAGCCCGACAAGGTCGCCTTCGAAAATTTCATCGCTAAGCTGCGGGTTAACGAGGCCAAGCTCAAGGTGCAGTTTCAATGCAAGGCCGTACGCTTTCGCGTGGTTGTCGGCGAGGGCAAGGTCACGCTCAAGCCGGTGCCTATTGTAGACCAAGCGCCGGGCTCGCGGACATAAGCTCGCGCAGGCGCTGCTCGACAAGTTCATCGAGGAGCATCGTGAGCGAAAACAGGCGAAGCGCGGCGACGCGGTGGAGTTCGTCGGCATTGACGCCAGCAAGCCCATCGCCCGTTGCTTCGACGCTCAGATAGCGCATGGCAAGCTGATGCCATCGGATCATCGCGGGAGAGGCGGGCTGGCCGAGGTGATGTAGCCTCGCCAGCTGCGCCGCCAGGCCGCGGTGAGGCGCCGAGCCGTCGATCAACGGATATCCCGCTGGGGCGGCTGCCCAGCGCAAGCGCGCAATGTTCTCGGCCAGGCTCGCATCTTCGGCGCGCTCTGCCGGGGGGACGTCTTCCATGGCCGTGGTGAGCCGATACTCGTCGATGACATCGCGCGGTGCCGCGGCCTGCGGGGAGCCAGCGCGTTCCGCCAGCGCCCCGGCCGCGCGAGCCAGCGTCAATGCCTCGCCGGCCCAGATGCTCGCCAGATCGAGGGCACCGACTTGGTTTGCGACTTCGCTCGAACGAGCCGCGGCCTGGCTCCGCGCCGCTATGTCCCGCACCACAGGCGAGGGGTAATCGTGCGCGATGGTCAGCACGCGAGGCCACAGTGGCGCGAGTCGCGCCAGCCGCTCGGCACGGCGGTCGGACTCGGTGGTGGCCTCGCTTGACCACGACGCCCGTGGCAGTTGCTTGCCGGTGATAAACTCGTAGACGTCGTAAATGTCGCTTGCCTCCACGACCGCGACGTGGCGACCCGTTACCTGCCAGCGGGTGCCGGGCGCGACGGCGATGGCGGTGATGGCGGCGGGCAACTTCGAGACATCTAAGACGCCTGCCACGGCCGCAAGCATGCCGTCGCGATGTAGCGTCGCAACGACCATCTTTGCCGGATCGGTCGAGTGACCAAGCAGCGACGCGACAATCCCGAGAGTCTCGGCGGCGCTGTTAGCATCGGCCAGACGCGCCAAATCGACCAGCACCACCGCGTCATCGACCGCGCCAGCGCTCGCCGAGATTGCCGCCGGCACCTTGCCTAGCACTCGCGCCGCGACCTGCGCCGATTGCGTGGTGAGGTTCACAAGCGGGACGGGCCCCACTAGGTGTGGCTGTGCGGCGTCAATGGCGGCAACGACCTCTACGCGTGCCGCGGGCTCGCTGAACCACACCGTCACGGGGCGCGGTGACAGCGGCAAGATGGCGAGATCAAGGCCCGCTGGACCCGATGGCAAGGCGGCGCGCGTCGTCGAGGCGATGGCCGCGAACACCTCATCGGGCGAGGCGTCCTGCAAGACATGTATGGGCGCTTGCGCTGGCGGGGGCCTGGGCCCTCGATGGGCGCAACTTGCCACCAAGGCGGCGCCGGTCCACAGCGCCACCCCATGGGCGAGCCAGCGATCCGCGCGCATGCCTCAGCATAGGTGAATTCGCAGGGGTCCTGGGCGCCTGGCGACAAATTATTGCCTCGTGGTCGCGCGGTAGCCGATACTTGCAAACGTGGCACCTAGCGCCCTTCTGGCAGACGCGATCGAGGCCTTCCTCGATTATGTGCGCGTCGAGCGCGGCATGTCAAAGAACACGCTCGACGGCTATAGCCGCGATCTGTTGCGGTTTCTCGCGTTTTGCGAGGTGCGAGGCCTTGCGCGGGCGGCGCTCGTTGCAGAGGTCGACATCGCCGACTTCCTCGGCGCGATGGCTTCGCAAGGCCTCGCGGCGCGAAGTCGCGCGCGCGCCCTAGTGGCGGTCCGCGGCCTCTTTCGCTATTTGCTCGCCGAGCGGCTCGTTGAACGCAACCCCGCGCAATTGGTCGATGCCCCCAAGGAGCGGCGTGGCTTGCCGGGCGTGCTTGGCATTGGCGCCGTCGAGGCGCTGTTGGCGGCGCCCAATCGCGCAACGCCGCGAGGGCTGCGCGATGCCGCCATGCTCGAAGTGCTCTACGCTACCGGGGTGCGAGTTTCAGAGTTGGTGACCCTGCCGCGCGCCGACGTCAACACGAACGGCGGCTTCGTGCGCGTCACCGGCAAGGGCAAGAAGACGCGGGTGATTCCGATGGGGGAATCGGCACGCGACGCGGTCGTGGCGTATGTGGCGAGCGCGCGTCCCGCGTGGGAGCGCGATCCACGGCAGCGGGCCTTGTTTCTCACGCAGCGTGGGCGCCCCATGTCGCGTCAAGCATTTTGGAAATTGGTCGCCCGTTACGCCGCCATGGCGGGAATTTCGCTTCCCGGTGGCGCCATCTCGCCGCACAAGCTCCGCCACTCCTTTGCAACGCATCTCCTAGAGGGCGGTGCCGACCTGCGCGCCGTGCAGCACATGCTGGGCCACGCCGACATCTCGACGACCCAAGTTTACACGCATGTGTCCCAGGCCCACCTCGTTGAACAATATCGCAAGGCGCATCCGCGTTCCCGATCATAAGGCGTCGCGAACTACCTTGGCGTCGCGTCGCAGGGCACGGTTACGGTCTCATTGGCGCGCACGACGATGCGCTTGGTGGTTACCCGCTCGCCGATAAACTCCACCGTGACCGATTGCCGCGTCTGCGTCGAATCGCCAAATGTAATGATGTTCGACCCGCCAAGGCGGGCAGGGCGTCCGTTGATTTGCACCGTAACGTTGCCAGCTGCGCATTGAGGAATCACGCGGGCTGGGAGGAACGACAAGGCTAGCCCAACCGTGGCGCCGACGTCGCTGGCGTGCAGCGTGCGCTGCGCATTCTCGCAACACGTCTCGTTGCGCCCCTCAACGCGAATCGGCTTGCCGCTCCACGCCAACTCAATTCGTCCACCGCTTAGCTGACGCCAGGGCGCGCCATCAATTTGTACCAAGGAGTTGGCCGGCGAGACCTGAAGCGTAATGCTGCCCAACACAGGCGAGCTGACCGGCGGTGGCTCGGTTTTTTTGCCGAATGGACGGATCGCGGGCCTCGCATTGCGCATGGCTGGACGCTCAGTAGATGGCCGCGGCACCGACGGCAGCGGGAGGGCTGCGTCGGTAGGCCTGGTTGCGCGGGCGTTGTCAAATAGTCGCGTGATGGCAAGCGATGTCGACGGGCTGGCCGCGGGCGGGGGCGAGGCGCTACGGCTAAACGCGATCCAGCCGGCCATGGCAAGCGCAAGCGCGCCGGCTCCGAGCGCCACGCGGCGCACCAGGCTGCGGACGCGGTTAGCGTGTGAAAGCTTGGCAATCGCGGGATGCCCTGGCGCCAGCGCGCGCAGGCGACGCTCAATATCGATGCACGCGGCGCGATTGCGGCGCTGGCTCGCGGTGGCGGCACGCGCGGCAAGCGCCGCGACGACCTGACCCGTCGCGCTTGCGGTAAACTCGCTTGGATTCGCAAAATAGGCGGCACAGGTGTGGCGCACCTCGGGCAACCCAGAGGCGGTGATGTAGCGTTCGAGGGCATCCGCCATCGCGCAAGCGCTGACATATCTCGCGGCTGGATCCACCGCGAGCGCGGTCCGGATGATGTGCCCGAGCTCGTTGCCGATGGCAGGGTTTGCCACCACCGGGTCGACGAAGCGCCCATCGGCAATCTTGAGCAGGATTTCGTGCGCGTTGGTGCCGCAGAACGGCAGCTCGCCGACGCACAGTTGGTACAGGATGGTGCCGAGCGAAAAGATATCGGTTTGCGCCGAAAGCGCGCGCCCTTCGACATGCTCGGGCGCCATATACGCCGGGGAGCCCAGCAATTGGCCGGTGACGGTTAGCTTGCCGAGTTCGAGCACGTGCGCGATGCCGAAATCGGTGAGCTTGATGACGCCATCTTGCCGAACCATTACGTTTTCGGGCTTGAGATCGCGGTGCAAGACGCCCATCTCGTGGGCATGACCCACCGCCACCGCTAGCTGCCAAACGATGGCCGCCCCGATCTCAGGCAATGCGATTGGGCGTTGCTCGATAATGTGTTTGAGGGTCTTGCCCTCAATAAACTCAGAGATGATGTAGTGGTCGACGACGTCATTGCCGGAGTAATCGTAGATCTCCAAAATATTAGCGTGACGCAGCCGCGCCACGGCCTTCGCCTCGCGATCAAACCGCGCCTTGGCCTCATGGGACTCGGCGAGGTGCTGGTGCAAAACCTTGATCGCGACGTCGCGTCCCAGCACCGTATCGCGGCCGCGAAATACCACGGACATGCCGCCCTGGCCGACGCGGGCGCCAACCTGATACTTGCCGACCGTTTGCCCCGATTCCATCGCGCGCGCTACCTAATAAGCGAGGCGAAACCTAACACGAAGTCTGCGTCGCCAAAGACAAATTCAGGGGCCCGCGCGGACGTTGCCGGGGCCTCCTCTTGACATCTGCCCCAAATCTTAGGTACCTAGCGTCGCACAAACTGGCGTATAGCTCAGCGGCAGAGCACTACCTTGACACGGTAGGGGTCCACAGTTCAATCCTGTGTACGCCAACAACAAACCGCCCCTTGGGGGCGCGCTTACCGCCGCGGCCGAACCTAGCCGACGGGCGGGATTCGCCGCAACGCTCGGCCCCGGGGCTTTACGGTCTTTGCCAAACCGGTCATATTGCGGCGGCTTATGGCAGCCGAACTCGAAGCAAATGTCCTCGAAGAAGTCGTTGGCGCGGCGATGCCGCTGTCGCCGCTTGAAACCTTGCGGCACTCGACCGCGCACGTCATGGCCAAGGCCGTGCAACGCGTGTTTCCGCACGCCAAGGTGACGATCGGTCCGTCGATCGAGACCGGCTTCTTCTACGATTTCGATATCGATCGCGCGTTCACCGAGGAAGACCTCGCCAAGATTGAAACCGAGATGGCCGCCATCGTTAAGGCGGATGAGCCGTTCGTTCGCCACGAGGTCACGCGCGCCGAGGCGCTTAAGCGCTTTGCCGACCTTGGCGAAACCTACAAAGTTGAAATCATCGAGGCGCTGCCGGCAGATGCCGTCATTAGCTATTATCAAACCGGCGACTGGATCGACCTTTGCCGCGGGCCACACATCAAGTCGACCGGCGAAATCAAAGCGTTCAAGCTCTTGTCGGTCGCTGGCGCGTATTGGCGCGGCAACGAAAAAAACAAGATGCTGCAACGCATCTACGGCACCGCCTTTGCCTCCAAGGCCGAGCTCGACGAACACCTGCACCGCCTCGAAGAGGCCAAGCGCCGCGATCATCGCCGCATCGGCAAGGATCTCGATCTTTTTTCAATCGACGAAACCATCGGCGGTGGCCTCGTGCTGTGGCACCCCAAGGGCGCGCGCATTCGCTACGTGATGGAAGAGTTTTGGCGCCAAGAGCACTTCGCCAATGGCTATGAACTAGTCGGCTCGCCACACGTCGCGCGCGACGAGCTGTGGAAAACCTCGGGGCACCTCGAGTTTTACAAAGAGAATATGTATTCGGGCATGGATATCGACGGCCAAGAATACCTGGTCAAGCCGATGAATTGCCCGTTTCACTGCACCATGTTTAAGAAGGGCCTGCGCAGCTATCGCGAGCTGCCGCATCGCTGGGCCGAGCTCGGCACGGTCTACCGCTACGAGCGCTCGGGCGTCATGCATGGCCTACTTCGCGTCCGCGGCTTTACGCAGGACGATGCCCACTTGTTCATGACACGCGAGCAGCTGCCCGGTGAGCTCGAGCGCGTGCTCAATTTTTGCTTGTACATCCTGCGCACGTTCGGCTTTGCCGATTTCAAGCTGTACTTCGCGACGCGTCCCGACAAATTCGTCGGCGATCCAGCGATGTGGGACGAAGCCGAGGCGGCGGTGCTCAAGACGCTGCAGGCCTGCGGCATCCCGTTTGAAATTGACCACGGCGGCGGCGCGTTCTACGGTCCCAAGATCGATCTCAAGCTCAAGGACTGCCTCGGCCGCGAATGGCAATGCTCGACGGTGCAGGTCGACTTTCAATTGCCCGAGCGCTTCGATCTCAATTACATCGGCGCCGACGGCCAAAAGCACCGCGTCGTCATGCTGCATCGCGCGCTCATGGGCTCGGTCGAGCGCTTCTTCGCGGTGCTCACCGAGCATTATGCCGGTGCCTTCCCGATGTGGCTCGCGCCGGTGCAGGTGCGCGTGGTTTCGATCAATGAGAAGCAAGAGGCGTGGGCAAACGAAGTCCGCGACGCGCTCATCGCCGCCGGCTATCGCGTCGACATCGATGCCTCCAACGACAAGCTCGGCGCCAAGGTTCGCCTAGCCCAAGTCGAAAAAATCCCGCTGGTGTTGGTCTGCGGCGACAAGGAAATGGAAGCTAAAACGGTGGCGCCGCGCACCCGCGAGGGCAAGCAATTGCCCGTCATGGACGTGCCGGCGCTGCTCGCGCATCTAGCCATCGAGGCCGCGATCCCCAAAGGCGGTGTGATGCCGCACACGGTGGCCTAGCAGCGCTTGCCGCGCGCGTCCGCCAGGCCGCGACCGCGTCCGCAATTGTCGCGGATCAGGTGCAAGTTCCCGCGCAGGCCCCACATTTGGCGGCGAATTTGCCCCGCGGCCCCGCAGATTTCCGTGCTACACAGCCTCCCAACTTGCAGGAGCAAAATAGATATCCATGAATGGTCGTCCCAGTATGGGTGGTCGCGATGACCGCCGCCGCCCCCAGTCCGGTCTTCGCGTTAACCACAGAATTCGCGTCCCCGAAGTACGCGTCGTCGGCGATACCGGCGAAGCCTTTGGCGTCATGCCAACGCATGAGGCGCTGCGCCTCGCCGAAGACAAAGGCCTTGACCTAATTGAGATTTCGCCGCGCGCGGTGCCGCCGGTATGCAAGCTCGCCGATTTCGGCAAGTACAAATACGAGCTTTCCAAAAAGACCAAGCAGGCGCGCAAGAACGCCTCGGTGGTCGAAATCAAGGAGATCAAGCTCCGCGTGCTCACGGAAGAACACGACCTCGAATTTAAGACCAAGCACATTCGCCGCTTCCTCGAAGAGGGCAACAAGGTGCGCTTGCTCGTGACCTTTCGTGGCCGCGAGATCGCGCATCCTCAAACCGGCCACGCGGCGCTCAAGCGCATCGTCGGCATGGTGGAAGACGTCGCGGTGGTCGAGGCGCAGCCAAATCTCGAGGGCAAGCGCATGATCATGATCATCGGGCCCAAGCCGGGCCTTGCGCGCAAGGTGGCGGAAGCCAAGCGCGCGGCGCTTGCCGCCGGTGGTGCGCAGGCTGCGGCCGTGAAAGCCGCCGAGGAGGCGATCGCCGCCGACGACTACGACGGCGATGCGGACGATGACGATGATTTGGACGACGATGACGTCGCCGAAGGCACTGGCGCCACAAACGGCGCTGCCAAGCCCGCCTGAGTCTGAGGCCTGTTCACGGCGCTATTGAGTTGCCGTCGGATGATCTGCCATCCGGGGGTTGCAGTTGCCCACCCGTTATGGCAGAAACTGGGGCCCACCCGCTGGCGGGTGCCCTCCTACCGAGAGAACTTTATGCCCAAGATGAAAAGCCATTCCGGCGCCAAAAAACGCTTCAAGCGAACCGCGTCCGGCAAGTTCAAAATGCAAAAGACCAACCGCCGCCACTTGCTGAGCAACCGCTCCAAGAAGCGCAAGCGTCATTTGCGCATGGGTGGGTATGTGCATGAATCGCATGCGCACCAAATCGCTCGCCTCATCATGAAGTAACTAGTTGGATCGCAAGATTTAAGAGAGAACGGAAGAAGTCATGCCTCGCGCAAAACGTGGATTCAAAGCTCGTCGTCGTCGTAATCGCCTGCTCAAGGAAGCCTCGGGCTTTCGCGGCAAGCGCAGCACCAGCCACGCGGTGGCCAACGAAGCGGTGCAGCACAAGTGGATGCATCAGTATCGCGGCCGCAAGCAGCGCAAGCGCGACTATCGCGCGCTGTGGATTCAGCGCATCAACGCCGCGGCGCGTACGCTTGGTTTTTCGTACTCCAAGCTCATCGGCGGCCTCAATAAGGCTGGCGTTAGCGTCAATCGCAAGATGCTTTCCGAAATCGCGATCTCCGACCCGTCGGCGTTTGTCGCGCTGACCAAAGCGTAAGCCGCTTTCAAATTTGCTACGGTGTCGCCGATCATGAGCGACATAGCAGAGTTGCAGTCACAGCTTGAGACCATGGTCGCCGCGTTTGCGAGCGGTCTCGCCGGCTGCCAAAACGAATTGGCCATTCGCACGCTGCAGGCCGAGTACCTCGGCAAAAAGGGCCAAGTCTCTTCGATCATGAAGGAGCTGGCGGGGCTGGCACCAGAGGAGCGGCCCAAGCTCGGCGAGGCGGTCAATCGCAGCAAGCTGGCAATTGAGCAGGCGACCGAGGCGGCCTTGGCAGGACTTGCGCAGGCGGCTCGCGCGGCCGACTTGGCGCGCCGCATCGATGTAACGCTGCCATCGCGGCCAGTGCCGCAAGGTCACTTGCACATCCTGACGCAAGTGCGGCGTGACGCGGTCGATATCTTTCGCGAGCTCGGTTTCGAGGTTGCTGAGGGACCGCAGATCGAAACCGACTGGAACAATTTCGAAGCGCTCGCAATGCCGAAAGATCATCCGGCGCGCGACATGCAAGACACGTTTTATCTCAGCGACGATATCGTGCTGCGCACGCACACCTCGCCGGTGCAGGTGCGGACGATGTTGGCGAACAAACCGCCGATACGCATCATCGCGCCCGGCGTGGTGTATCGCCGCGACGACGACCCGACGCACAGCCCGATGTTTACGCAAATCGAAGGCCTGCTCGTCGACCGCGACGTGAGCTTTGCGGATCTCAAAGGCACGCTGATGCATTTCGTCAGCCGCTTCTTTGGCAAGCAGTTGCAGATTCGCCTGCGCCCGAGCTACTTCCCATTTGTCGAGCCTGGCGCCGAGGTGGACATGCAATGCGTATTCTGCGGCGGCAGCGGCTGCCGCTTATGCAAGCACTCTGGCTGGATCGAAATCGGCGGCGCCGGCATGGTGGACCCCGACGTCTTTGAACACGTCAAGATCGACGCCGACGTCTACAGCGGGTTTGCTTTCGGGATGGGCATCGAGCGCATGGCCATGCTGCGCCACGACGTCCGCGACATCAAATGGTACTACGAGCCGGACATGCGGTTCCTCAAGCAGTTCTAGGGGGGTGTCCCTAGTTTTTTGAGGGCAACCTAGGCGTGATGTGCCCGGAGTGAATTAGGTCGTTCGGCGCGCGGGACGCGCGCGCTGACGGCAGGTGGGCGCACGTGTCTTCCTGCTCGCAGATAGCACTCCTCCGGGGCGCCGCGAGACCGCTGTGGTATCCACATCCCTCGGTGCCACGAACACCGCCCTGCAATCTATGCTCGCGGAAGAAACGTGCGCCACCTGCCTGTCCGCCGTCGCGCCGCAGCTACGCCGCGCAGAAGCGGTGCGCGAGACATGTTCGGATCAGAGCATTTCGCGAAGGCACGTTGGCTGCAGCCATTTGGCAAGCAGTGCCCTCCCCCTAAGCGCAAGGCGTCGTGAGCAGAGCGAACTGCCGTGGCGATGAGCCGAAGCATGTGCTCGCGCACCGCTGACCTTTTGGCTTACTTGAACCGAATGTGCTTTGGACTGGGCGGCATAATTAGGGACACCCCTAGGGCTCTGAGTCCGCGGTTGTTGGGATCTGCGGTCATCCGCCCCATGGCGTGCCTGTAAAGGACTTGTAGACGTTCGGGTGCGCGCGGACGCCGCGGCGAGCAAAATGGCTTGATCTGAGCCATGTGGTGGCCGATATAAGCCACATGGTATCGAGATATAGCTATTGGTGCGTCGCGATCGCGGTATACAGCAGCCTTGCGACCGGCTGTGCCGGTGGTAAGGCCACGCAGGAGA
Organism: Myxococcales bacterium; assembly: GCA_016716835.1. Lineage (NCBI taxonomy): Bacteria > Pseudomonadati > Myxococcota > Myxococcia > Myxococcales > Myxococcales bacterium. The sequence goes on from JADJUW010000001.1 coordinate 941,622, forward strand.
CGCAGGGCTCGGGGGTGCCGGCACTTGCTGCCGATGCGGATAACGACGCTCGCGCGCGGCACTTTATGGAATTGCTGGTTGCACATAATTTTTCTCAAGCCCTAAGCCAAACCGATGACGCCATGAAGGCCGCGCTGCCCGGCGACAAGCTGGGCGAACTATGGGCCTCGTGGGAACAAAAATTCGGCGCCTTTCAAGCGATTGCCGCCACTCGCTCCGAGCTAAGCGGTGACTACGAAAGCATCTACGTAACGGTGAAATTTAGCCGCGAAACCATGGATATCAAGGTTGTTATTGACAAGGCGCATCGAGTCGCAGGCCTGTTTTCTAAAGCCGTCGCGGCCGCGGTAGCGCCATGGACACCGCCGAGCTATGTGGACCAAGCGGCGTTTGAGGAACGCGACGTGAAAATTGGCCGTGGGGAGTGGGAGTTGCCGGGGACCCTTTCCATGCCCAAGGGGGCTGGGCCGTTTCCCGCGGTGGTGCTTGTGCACGGCTCGGGGCCTGGCGATCGAGATGAAACCTTGGGGCCCAATAAACCGTTGCGCGATGTCGCCTGGGGGTTGGCCTCGCGCGGCATCGCGGTGATCCGATATGACAAACGGACATTGGTTCATCGCGGCAAAATCGCAAGCTTGGCCGGCCTAACGGTAAAAGAAGAAGCCATCGATGACGCACTTGCGGCCGTGGCGCTCGCGCGCGACACGAAGCTGATTGCCCCGGGGCGCATATTTCTGCTTGGACACAGCCTGGGTGGGTATCTTGCACCTCGCATCTTGGCGGCCGATGAAGCAATCTCCGGGGGCGTGATATTTGCGGGTTCGGTGCGTCCGATGCCGGTGCTGATGCGCGAACAGGTCGACCACATAGCGCAAATCGATGGGGAGGTGACGGATGCGGAACGTGCGGGCATTTCGCAACTTTCCGCGGAGCTCGCCAAGCTCGATGCGAAGGATTTCGCGGCGACCTCGGCGCCGGTGCTAGGTGTACCGGCAAGCTATTGGATCGATCTGAAGTCGTATGATCCCATCGCTGTCGCTAAGAAAATAAGCCGCCCGATGCTCGTGCTGCAGGGGGAGCGCGATTATCAGGTGACGATGAAGGAATTCGGTTTGTGGAAGCAGGGCCTTGGGCACAAGCCGACCGTCGCGTTTGCGAGCTACCCGGCGCTCAATCACCTATTCATCGCGGGCAGCGGGGCCAGCACGCCCGACGAATACCGTCAGCCAGGACACGTGGCCGAAGCCGTAATCGCCGAAATCGCCAAGTGGATCAAATCGCCGGGTGCTGCCAAGTAGACATCAACGATTGGACCGCCGGGGGGCAACCGTGCCTTCCACCGAGGCAGGGTGCGCTCCAGATCGCTTGCGCCCGGCATAGGCCTGTGGTGATCTTCGGCCCCTATGAATATTGTTTGGTCGTGGCTTACCGAGCTTGTGGAGTTGCCGACGCCGCTGACGGCGGGGGAGGGCGCGGCCAAGCTGACCTCGGTTGGGCTTGAGGTTGAGCAGGTGACGCAACTCGGCACCGGCTTTGAGGGCGCGGTCATTGCCGAAGTGCTCGCGGTGCGGCCGCATCCCGACGCCGACAAGCTGCGCATTGTTACGGTGCGCGGCGACAAGGGCGGCGACGGCATCGACGTCGTTTGCGGCGCGCCGAATGTGCCGCCGCCGGGAAACTTTGTCGTGTGGGCCAAACCGGGCGCGCGCGTTGGCGACATGGTGATGGCGCCCAAGACGCTCAAGGGCGTGGTGTCGCCTGGCATGTTGTGCGGCGAGACCGAGCTTGGCATTGGCGATGACCCGAGCGGCATTATTGTGTTGGCACCGGGCAGCGGCGTGCATGCGGGGCAAGACGCCAAGGCCGCACTTGGTGCCAGCGACTGGGTGCTCGACGTCAACGTGCCGGCCAATCGCGCTGATTGCCTTGGGCACGTGGGCGTTGCGCGCGAATTGGCGGCGGTGTGCGGCGGCAGCGTGAAGCTGCCGCCGTTGTTTATCGACGGCCAGGCCGGGCAAGGGGCAACACCCACCGCGGTGCAGATAGCCGACGGCGCCGACTGCAACGTCTACTCGGCGCGGCTGGTAACCGGCGTGGCATCGATTCCATCACCGCGCCTAATTCAGCATCGCTTGCGCGCGATTGGCGTGCGGCCGAAAAATCTGCTCGTCGACGTCACCAATTACGTGATGTTCGAAAGCGGGCAGCCGCTGCATGCCTTTGACGCCGACGCGCTGGCAGGCCGCCCGCTCGGCGTGCGTCGCTCGCGAGCCGGTGAGAAAATCAAAACGTTGGATGGCGCGGAGCATGCGCTCGACAACGATTTGCTCATCGTTGCAGGCGACGAGCCCGTGGCGCTCGCGGGCGTCATGGGCGGCGCAAACTCCGAGGTTGGCGATAAGACCACGAGCATCGTGCTCGAGGCGGCGCACTTTTTGCCGAAATCGGTGCGCACTACGCGCACGCGCCTCAATGTGCCTTCCGAAGCCTCGCAGCGTTTCGAGCGCGGCGTCGATGCGGCCAATGTCTTGCACGCGTCCGCGCGCGCCGCCTATTTGCTGCAGACGCATGGCGGGGCCAAGGTGTGCGCGCCAAGCGCCCTGCAGCCGGTGGCGTGGCAAGCTGCACCGGTTAGCCTTTCGCTCGCCAAGCTCGCGCGTCTTACCGGCGTTACTTATGACCCGCAAGATGTCCTCGCCTTGTTGCGCCGGCTCGGCTTTGCCGCCGAGCAGCAGGGTGACGTCGTCGTGGCGCAGGCCGCCTCGTGGCGTCCGGACGTAACCCGTGATGTCGATCTCATAGAGGAAATCTTGCGCCACGGTGGGCTCGATCGCGTGCCGACCACCTTGCCAAAATTGTCAGCGGCGCCGACGGGGTCACGCGTCGATGTTGCCAGCGCGGTGCGCGACGTTATGGTTGCTGCCGGCCTGTGCGAGGCCATTACCTACGGTTTTTTGTCCGAGCAGCGCCTGCGCTGGCTTGGCGACGAAACACTCGTTGCGCGCGCAATGCCGCTTAAGAATCAGATGACGCAAGATCAGGCGCTCATGCGAACGCATCTCTTGCCCAACTTGCTCGCCGCCCTCGCGCGCAACGAGGCGCACCAGGTCAATGACGTCGCGCTGTTCGAAGTTGGCTCCGTGTTTTGGCGCGCCGAAGGCAACGCCACAGGCGTGGTCACCACGCTGGGACGCGAGCCCTTGCACGTCGCCGCGGTCGTCTCGGGCCGTCGTCAGGTGCGCATGAAGGACGCGCCGACGTGGGACTATTTTGATCTCAAGGCCGTGGTCGAGCGGCTCGCCGCCCTCTTTGAGGTGACGCCGATTTTCACGCCCGTACGCGACGTGGCGTACTTGCATCCGGGCGCGTCCGCGACCGTTTCCATCGCTATCGATGGCGCGACTCGGGTGTGGGGCTTGCTTGGCGAGCTGCATCCCGACGCGCGCGGGCGCGCTGATATCGATGGCGCTGCCTTCGTGCTCCACCTCGATCTGTCAGGGCTTTTGCTAAAGCCGGTCGCCCAGTTTCGCCCGATTCCGCGCTTCCCGGCGACAAGCCGCGATATGTCGTTGCTCGTGGCCGAGTCGCTCGCTGCGGCCGACATGCGCGCCGTCTTGGCGGCAGCTGCGACGGATTTGGTCGAGGGCATCGACCTGCTCGAAGAGTACCGCGACGCTAAATTGCCAAGCGGCACCAAGAGCATGCTGTGGTCAGTTACCTATCGCGCCGCCGATCGAACATTGACCGAAAAAGACGTCGAAGCCGCGCACGAGAGCATGCTTGTCGCCGCGAAAGCGCAACTTGGCGCGACCGCCCGGTGAAAGGTCCTAACCAATTGACCTCGCACGAGAAATGCGACTCAGGCGGTTTTCTAGGAGACCACTCCGAGGCGTAACTGCACGTAATTAAAGAGATAACTTGCGTGTCGTACATCGCGCCCACAAGCCGGTGCTTGGATCCAGCAATATGTTCGTGATATCATGTGGTTAGAGCTGGAGGACGCATGGCACGAATGACCAAGGCCGATATCGCCGAAATCGTCTACGAAAAAGTAGGCGGCCTTTCCAAAAAAGAAGCCGCTGATATCGTCGAGCGATTGTTCAATACAATGAAAGAAACCCTGGAGAGCGGCGATAAAATTAAGATTTCCGGCTTTGGTAATTTTCTATTGCGCGACAAACGCGACCGAGTGGGTCGCAATCCGCAAACCGGCGAAAAAATTCCGATTCTCGCGCGCCGGGTCGTCACCTTTAAGCCGAGCCAAGTCGTGCGCCAGCTGCTTAATCCCGACGAGAAGCCAAAAGCCGGCCATTAACGCGCGGCCCACGTTGCGTCGCTGCAGACATTCTTGTAACAACAGCGCGTTCGGGGCGTAGCGCAGCCTGGTAGCGCACCAGTCTGGGGGACTGGGGGTCGCAGGTTCAAATCCTGTCGTCCCGACCATTTTCAGAGCACGTCGTCATGCAACGCACGATTCTCATGACCAATGATGATGGCGTCGATAGCGCCCATCTCTTGGGCCTGGCCGAGGCACTCCGGGCCAAACATCGCGTGATCGTGGTAGCGCCCGAGCGCCAGCGCTCTGCGGTTTCACATTCGATCACCTTGCACAAGCCGTTGCGCTTGCGGCTAGTGAGCGACGACACGTACTCGCTGTCGGGCTCGCCGACCGATTGTGTTTATGTCGGCATCCAAAAAGTGCTGCCGTCCATTGCGGACCTGCCGCCGCTAGCGCTCGTCCTGTCGGGGCCAAACGATGGCTACAACCTCGGCACCGATATCTATTATTCGGGGACGTTTGCTGGCGCCTTCGAGGGTGTGCTGCGCGGCTGCAGCGGGCTTGCGGTGTCGTTTGCGCCCAGGATGCACGCCACGCGCGTTGCGATCGAGCTCGCGGTTGCCGTCGCAAACGACATGGTCGCCAACGCCACCGCCGCAAAACCTGAGCTGTGCAATCTCAACGTTCCAAGCGGCGAGCTCAGGGGCGTGCGGGCTACCTCGCTTGGACAGCGGCACTACGCCAATGACGTCATTGAGCGCGAGGATCCGTGGGGACGCAGTTACATTTGGCTCGGCGGTGGCGCGACGGGGCATGCAGATATCCCCGGCAGTGATTGCGTGGCCGTCGCCGCTGGCGAGGCAAGCCTCACCGCGCTGGCGCAGGCACATCTTGCAATAACCGCGACTCGGCCACGCGACCTCGCAGGATTTTCGCTCTTGCCTCCTGCGTCCAAGCCTACGGGCCTACCGGCCTAACGTCATGCGGAGGCTTTGTGGCGCCAAGCGATAGCGACGACCTAGTCGAATTGACGCGCCTCGTCCGCGGGTTTGCCGGATACACCAGGCGGTCGCTGCGCTTGGGGCATCGCCTGCGACGGCAGTTGCCGCGCACTCACGAAGCGAGCTTGCTGTTCGTCGGCATCGACCCGCACGCGGGCGACGTCCGGGCAACTGCCTTGCTCGACAACATGATTGCCGCCATGGGGTGGCCTCGCGACCAAGTTGGCGTGTGCGCGACCGCGGACGACGCCACACTAAACGCAGTGAAGCCTCGCGTGATGGTCGTGCTCGGCGCGCAAGCGATGCGGCACGTGCTTGGTGGCAATGCGACCTTTGCCGAGCTGCGTGGCACGTGGCAACGCGCAGGCGACATCGACGTCATGCCCATCTATCATCCCGCCGAGCTGCTTGAAAAAAATGAATTCAAGCGTGTGGCGTGGCAGGACCTGCAAGCGGTGATGGCGAGGTGCGCCGCGTTGGGGGTCGTGCCGCGGGCAACGCCATGATCAGGGGGTGGTTGCTCGGCGCGCTTGTGGCTGTGCTGGCGATCGGGTGTGCGCGGCCACCCGCAAAACGAATGGGGACGGGCAGGTCAGCCCCGTGGTGGCGTGAGGCCTCGGTGAAGCCATCGCGCCTCACCGCCGCAACGTTGGCCGGCGATCCGGAGCCGACGAGCGCATGGCGTCGCGAGGCCGAGCGCGAGTTGGCAGCCATGAAGCCGTGGCGTCGCGGCAACTCATCGTCGCTGCGTCGGCGCCTGGCTAGGCACTACCTTGAGCGCGGCCGGCAGCGCTTTGCACGCGGCGCCTTCGAGGCGACTGACGCTGATTGGCGCCGAGCTGAGATGCTCGGCGAATCGATCGACGCCGCGAGCGCGGCGCAACTTGCGTTTCGCATGGCGCTGCAGGCCGGCAACGATCCCGTGGACGCAAAAGCGCGCAGGGCCACGTTGGCCGCGCGGCATCTCGACCACCTACCGTCGTCGCAACAAGCGCTCGCGCGCACGTGGCTTGCGTGGCGAGGCGATCGGCCGATGGTGCCACCGCAGGAAACAAAGCGGCTCACCTCGTGGCTGCTCACCGAGGGATACATGCGCCTGGGCTTTCGCTTATCGAGTCGTATCTTCTTGGACGACCTGGCGCTGGCACAGTTTCGCGCGTGGCATCGCGGCGAACTCGACCTCGTGCCGGCCATGTGCCAGCTATTTGCGCCGCTCGCGCCGCGTGTCTCTACGGCGACGGTGGCACAGGGGCCCTGGCAGCTATTGGTTGCCAATCCGATCGCGGGCGAGGCCTCGGCGCGCAGACAATGTGACCGCGCGATCGACGACGGCGCCTGCGCGTTTGAAGTTGGCGTTGCGTTGCTGCGCACGCATCAGCCCAAGCGCGCCGCGAGATGGTTTGCCTACTCGCAAGAAATTGATGGCGGCGACACCCATCAGCCTGGCCTTGAGGCGACGATGGGGCGAGCCCTCGCGGAGGGGCTGCGCGGAAATCTCGACGGCGCCGAGCAATGGTTGCTGATTGCCGAGGCCGCGGCGCGCGAGCCAGCGGCGGTCAGCGCCGCGCTCGCCCATGCCGCGGCGATGCTTGGATACGGCGGCAGCAAGGCCCACGCCTTATTTCGGTCTTGGGTGCAACGGCTCCATCCAAAGCGCGACATCGACGACCAATTGCGAGAGGCACGCTGCGGGGATTAGCGCTTGAGTCGTATTCACAGCCCGCGCGATCTCGCGGCGCTGGCAATAACGCCGTTTTTTGTGTGGAGCAGGCAACGTTCTATGGTCAGCATCGGTCTGCTGCACCATGGCTGATGTCTCGATCGCCCCTAGTCCGAGCGTCGCGTTTGACGCCGCTGACGATGCGTCTTTAGCGGCGGCCTGCGCTGGTGGCGATCGCGAGGCGATGTCGAGACTGTATGTGCAGTATCGCCGCCGCGTGTATTCGCTCGCCTATCGCATGGTTGGCAAATCTGATGCCGAGGAACTGGCCCACGACGTCTTTATTCGCATCTATCGCGGCATCGGCGGCTTTCGCGGCGACTGCGCCCTCAGCTCGTGGATCTATCGCTTAGGCATGAACACCGCGCTCTCACGGCTCGCCAAGCAAAAGCGCCGGCGCGAGGTTAGCGAAACCGACGAGGCCGCGCTCGACGCGATGCCGGATGAGAAGGCGCATCTGGCGCTGCAACGCGATCCGCATTTGGCCGCGACATTACAACTCGCGCTCGAACGCTTGCCTGCCGGGTATCGCGCGATTGTCGTCTTGCACGACGTCGAAGGCCTGTCGCATGAGGAAAGCGCGGAGGTGCTTGGCTGCACCGTCGGCACCAGCAAGTCGCAACTTCATAAGGCGCGCCTGCGCTTACGCGGCGAACTCGCCCACCTTCACCCAGCCAAGGCGGGGGCCTAATGCAGTGCGTGCGCGCTCGCGCGCGGCTGTCGGCCTACCTCGATAGCGAGCTCAGCCCTGCTTGGCGGCGGGCGGTGCATGGCCACCTGTTAACCTGCGCGGCGTGCAAGGCAATGGCGAGCGAGCTCGCGCAGCTGCAGCGCGGGCTACGCGAATTGCCCGCGCCCGACGTACCCGCGGGCCTTTTTGCCCGCATTGAAAAAACGTTGGCGGAACAAGACATCGCGCATAGCGAGCGCAGGGCGTGGCGCTATCACCTTCAGTCGTGGCTGCAAGCGCTGGCGTCATCGCGCGGCCTGCGCGTGAGTGGCGCGTTTGCGGCGGCCTCGTTGGCGGCGATCGTCGTTGGCACGCTGCACCAACGAGGTCCCAGCGCCCCGGCGTCGCCGCGTCAACCAGCGCCGGCAGCGCCGCAAGAGGCTTTGGTCGCCACGTCGCTCCTAGGCGACGAAGAGGCATCAGACGCCTACCTGGAAGTGGTCGGCGAGCTCCGCAGCGCGCTCCGCCGGCAACTGCGCCTCGGCCATGCCGCCGATGAGGCAACCTGGCGCGCGGTCAGCGTGCAGCTTGCGTCCTATGAGCAGGCGTTCGCGCGTGCGACGACCCCGCGCGAACGGCGCGAGCTTGCGTCCGCGACCGCGGCCTATCTTGGCGAGGCGTTGGCAGCGAGCCGCACCAACGATCTCATCGCGAGGTCGTCATGGTGAGGCGCGGCCTGGCCTTTTTCGCCAGCGTTGGGCTTTGGCTCGGCGCTGCGGTCGCCGACGCGCAATCGCCGCTTCCGGCCATCGCCCCTCAAGGCGACGTGGTGGAGCTAGTGCCACAACACGCGCCCTTTTCTCGGCTGCAAATCGATAACTCACACGGCAACATTTCGATCGAAGGCTATGATGGATCCGCCATCGTCGTGCGCTCGGTGCGGCGCGACGATGACCAAAACGCCAGCGCCAAGGTCGAAGTGATGACGGGCGCCGACGGCACCGCCTCGGTGCGGACCGCGCTGACCGATCATGGCGGCGAAGCGTCCACGAGATCGCTGCGACGGCCCCGCATTGATCTGTTTATCTCGGTGCCGCGTCAGGTCGCCGTCAAGGCGCATATCCAGTCCGGCGTGCTGCGGGCGACGGACTTGCGGCGCGGCGCGGCGCTCTACGCCAACGCCGGCGCCATCGAGGTCAGCCGCATCGTCGGCGCGCTGCTGGTTGATTCCACCTTTGCCGCGCCCACCATTCGCGAGGTTGCGGGCGACGTCGATGTCGAGGTGCTGGCGGCAAATGTCCTGCTTAGTGATATCGCCGGCGACCGCCTACAAGCTGGCGTGCACCGAGGCGACATCACCGCGACGCGTATCACCTCGCGCCACATCGTCTTGCGCGTCTTTCGCGGCGACGTCGCCCTGCAAGCGCATGGGTTTGCCAACGGCGATGTTCGCATCTCGACGACAGAAGGCGACATCGCCGTACGGCTCACCCCGCTGGCGGGCGTGCAATTGCGCGCCCGCGGCAATTCGGTGGTCTTGCCCGGGGGCGGGGTGCTCGCCCGCGATTCGTGGCATTTTGGCGGGGCCGGCAATGCAACCGCGGTCACGCTGGTCGCCGGTGCCGCGGGCCGCGTCACGTTTGCGCTGCCGTAGCGTTCGGGGCAACCGCCATCGCCACGGCACGGCATTCAGGCGACACAACGCTGGCCCATGAGGCCCGCGGTTTGGTATGACGCGGCGTGCATCAAGTTGACGATCTAGCCGGCCAGGCCGTGGCCTATGTTCAGCGCGCGCTGGGCATAACGCTTGGCTACGATAGCGAGACCTTGCCGGTCCTCGATCACTATATTTCGACGGTGCCGCGTGATCGCCCCGAAATGATCGAATTGGTTACCGTCACCGCGGGCGCGTATCTAGGCGAAGTGGTGAGGCGACAAATCGGCGGTCGCTGGGAAATAGACAACCCCGCGCAAGCGATGTCCTGGCGTATCGTCTTGCCCACGGGGCTCAATTTTTCGCCGATGGGCTTTGTCGCTGCCGCCATCGTTTGCGACGAACTTGGGGATGTCGACACCGCATTTGACGCGCCGCCGGCGATGCTGCCCTATGTCGAAGTGACGCTCGGCAACATGTCCGAACAATCCGACCAAGAGTACTACTCGCTGTGCGGCCGGTACGACACCCTGGCGCACCTCCACGAAGTTTTGGTCGCCGTTGCGGCGTCGCGCCTGGACGCCGTCGAGGCGGCCCAGGAGGCGGCCGACGAAGTCCTTGCCGACTTACCGCCAGCTGAGGCGTCGACGCAGGGCGCGGCAGGCTCGCCGGTGCGCGGCGCGGGCACCAAGCCGCCGGGCGGCCCATGGAACTGAATTTTGCATGCCCGGGCTGTAACGCCGCGTAAGACCAGGTAAACTGGGGGTTGGATCGATCGCATGCGCTACGGGATTTTTTCGGATATTCACGCCAACATCGAGGCCCTCGGCGCCGTGATGGCGGCATTTGGCGACCAGCGCATCGATCGCTTCGTCTGCATCGGCGACACGGTTGGCTATGGCGGCGCGCCTGATGAGTGCTGCAACCTGGTGCGCGAGGCGACGACGTACACCTTGCTCGGCAATCACGACGCCGCGGTGGCAGGGCGCATGGACTATTCGTATTACTACGATGCCGCGCGCGAAGCGCTCGATCTGCACGCGCGCACCATCACGCCAGAAAACCTCGCCTGGCTTAAGACGTTGCCCTATGAAGTGCGCGACGCCGCGCAGGGCGTCGCGTTTTGCCACGGCTCGCCGATCAATCTCGAAGAGTTTGAATACGTGTTCGCGCCCGAGCACGCCGAGCGCTGCCTGCAAATTTGGCAGGATCTGGCGCAGATTACGTTTGTCGGCCACTCCCATCTCTGCAAGGCCTTTGCGCTGACCAAGGATGAGGTCTACGAGGTCGTCGCCGATCGCTTCGAATTGCGACCGGGCTTTAAGTACATCGTCAGCGTGGGCTCCGTAGGGCAGCCGCGCGACCGCGACCCACGCGCGTCGTATACGGTGTACGACGCCGAAACCAAGGTGTTCGAATTTCTCCGCGTGCCCTACGATACCGAGGTTGCCGCGCAGCGCATTTTGGACGCGGGCCTGTTTAATGGCTTCGCCAACCGGTTGCGCCTCGGCATCTAGCGTCCCCATCTCGCGAGGCAAGCTCGACGCTACGGCGCCGTCGCCAACCGCGCGCGCAGGCTGACGACGACGGCCGGCGGTATAGCCAGGCGACTTGCGGTCGCCGCGGCATGCGCGTCATCAGACAGCGCGCCGGCGCGCCGCATTGCGCCCAAGATTAGCTTGGTGCGCTCCCAGGTGACGTCATCAAGCCGTCCGGCCCCGGCAATCCGCCGCGCCGCAGACATCGGCCCTGGGGTCATGGCCGCAAACAAGGCCGCCTGCGCCGCGGTCAATTTGGCGGCGTCGACGCCAAACCAAAACGACGCCGCTTGGCCAACGCCCCACACGCCGGGCCCAAGCTCGATGACATTTAGATAGCGCTCGAGGATTTGCCGCTTGGTGAGCAGGCTCTCAAGGCGCCAGGTCAGGATCGCCTCTTGCAGCTTGCGCGCGAGCGTGCGCTGGCGATCTAGGAACTCATTCTTGATGAGTTGTTGGCTGATCGTCGAGGCGCCTCGCAAGACGCCTTGCTCGCGAAAATTAAAATCGAGGCTGCGCGCGATTTGATCGGGCGCAAAGCCGTCGTGCAGGTAGAAGCTCGCATCCTCGCCAGCGACAAAGGCGGCATCGACGTGGGCCGGCAAGGTCGCAAGGCCAACGTAGCCGGGGGCGCCTGGGCCGACTAGGCGGGTCGTGCCATCGACGAAGCGGCGCGGCGCGATCGCTAGCAACGCCAACGGGTCGGCGCCCTGGGCGTCTGCGAGGATCTCGCAGTCTTCGACGTCCAGCGTGGTTAAGATCATGGCGCCATGGCCCACGGGCTTGGTCGCGTCGTAGCGAATTTCTAGGCCACCTTGCAGCATGCCGCGCGGCGTAAGGCCCGTGAGGGCGCCGCGCAGCACCGGCGGAATCGACTCGAGTGCGTCGAGACAGGCGACCGGCGCGATGTTTGCCGCCAGGCGCAACGCGACGATGCCATCTGAGGTATCGAGGTACCCATTACCCGCAAGCGCAACGTCGCCGAGCGAGACCGCGTAATGCGTTATGGTTGTCACGTCTTGGGCAAAGCTTGCCGTGGCCTCGCCCTTGAGCGACAGCGGAACCGGCTCGGTGGCAACGAGACCTTGGGTAATGGCCGCGCCATTTAGCTGACCGTGTGCGGTCATAACAATTGCCTGGCCGGGCGCGGGTGACATCATGTGTTGCAGGACCAGGTGCCCCGTGGCCGTTGCCTCGCTAACGTCCAAGGTCGGCGGCAGGGCGGGGGCAAGGATCGCCAGCGGCGCCTCATTGAGTTGCAGCGTGAGGGTGTCGTCGCGGTGCCAGGCGATCGAAAATGGTTGCTCGGGTGCGCCCGCAAAGGCGCCGGCCGCCACGACATCGTGCTGTCGATCGGTGCCAAAGGAAGCCGAGAGGCCGACAAACGCCTCGCGGATCGCGCCGTGCTCGACGGCGCCACTGCCCGCTACCGCCAGCGCCCGCACCACGCGATGCGACGCCAGATCAACATCGGCGGCGCTGCGATCAAAATGAAAGCGCGCGAGGTAGCCAGCGTGTGCGAGCTTAAGCTCGACGCCCTGCGAGGTGACGCGAAGCTGCTCCCCGGTGGGCACGATATCGACATGCGTCAGCTGCACGGAGGCGAGGGCGCCATACGCTAGATTCACGGTACCGTCGGTGGCGACGATCCGCAGCGCCGTGGCATCACTGGCCTCACCTTGGGCCGCGCGGCCTGCATCGCCGGCCTTTCCCAGCGCGCGCCGATAGAGTTCGGCGAGGCTAGCGAGCCCCGCATCGTCAACGCGCGCATGTACGGCAAAACGACGCAAAACGACCTCGCCGGGGCGAAACTGTCCGGCTAACATCGACCGCCACGACGCGCCGAGTTCAATTGTCTCGGCGGTGAACATCGAGCCGACCTCGACCTCACTGAGCTCGACGCTGCCGCTGAGATTCGCCGCGATCGCGCCGATGCGGACCGGCACGCCAAGCCGCGTCGCCAAGCGCGGCTCGATGCTGCGGTGCAAGGTACGTTCGACGTACAGAAATGCGGAGCCAGCGATAGCCGCCGCGATCAGCGCGACGCCGCAAGCGGGGATGGCGCGACGCAGCGTCAGGCTGCGCGTTGAGACGCCGGCCGCTAGTGAGTGGTCGACGAGATGAGCGATCGTCACGCCCCGACGTTACGAGCGGGCCGGCGGGCGGGCAACTTTTGCGGGGCCGCTTGCGGCGAGCAATGATTGACGTCGCTGGCCGGTCAGCGTATCCACTCGGAATGACGCGCAAAGCAACTGCCAGCTCCGCTGCCAAATCGGCGCCGGCGATCCCTGCCGGCAAGCCGACAAAATCCGCGAAGCCCGCGACGACCAAGGTAGCCGCGAAGGCGTCCACGCGCACGGCAGCAAAGGCGCCCGCGGGCGAGGCAGGCGTGGCGTCACCCAAGCACGCACCCAAGGCTGCTCGACCGCCCAAAAAGGTGATCGCCAAGCCAGCCTCGTCGGACGCGCGCGCCGCCGCCCATATGCCCTCAGAGGAGGAGCTGGCGCTGGCGTCACTTTACGCAGATGACATGCAAAGCCCCGTCGCGGCACATGGCGAATTTCGCGATGCGCGCACGGCCGATGAAGATCGCGAGATGTCGCCGGAACACACGGCCAAGGCCGTTCGACGTGCGGCCCATGGCGATGCGCGCCAGGACCGGCGAGACCACTGGAAGCGCCTGCGCGAGGAACGCAAATCGCGCCGCGAGTCGCGATCAAAGTCTGACAGTGGGACAGCGCCAGTTGCCGGCGCCGCGCCAACCTCGCCAGCCGCTTCGCACCCATCAAATGCACGCCGCAGCCACGTTGAACGCGCCGGCGCGCCGCGATCGCAAGGCCTGGTTAGTGCCAAGCCGGCAAGTCTGGCCCCCAAGGCGGGCGATGGCGACCGCGCGCTCGCGAGCGCCGCGCAGGCCGTGTTCGCCAGCATGGCGACCGCACAATCTATCCCGGTGCGCCAGCTGACGCACATGATGAAAAAACGCGAGCTGTTCGCGGCTGACCCGGAACGCGTCGTGCAAGATCTAAAATGGCAACTCATCACCGATGAGCGCGAGCGCAAGGCGGCTGGGTTCCGCAGCGTTGTGAGCTATCGCGGTCGCGATTTATTCGCGACCGGCGCGGCCCGCTTATCCGCCACGGCGGACAGCGAAGCGGCACTTTATGCGGCGTGGCGAGACCATGGCGCCGCGGTGCGAGAGGCCTTGCAGCGGCACGTCGCAAGCCTCGCCGCTCCCGCCTTTGAACGCCTCGTCCATGCCTTGCTCGAGGCGCAGCATTACACCTCCATCGCCTGGGTCAAGCGCGCGGCGCCGTATAGCTATGCCACCGCTCTCGACACAAGCGGCGGCACCGTCCTCATCTCGGTTCGTGCCGGCGACGGCGCGATCGATCGCCGTGGCGTCGGCGAATTACGCGTTGGCACCGAGGCCAAGGACTTACCGACGGGCCTGTTATTTAGCGCGGGTACGCTCTCGGACGACGCGCAAGCCGAACTGCTCAAGCCCGGGCGCAGCGTCGCGCTCTGCGTGGGCGATGCGCTGGTGCAGGCGCTTATCGCCGCCGGCGTCGGCGTTGCGGTGTCGCACGCGCCCATTAGCTACCTCGACGAGGCCTTCATCGCCGAGCTCTCGGCCGGCTGATGACCGAGGTGCCGTGGTTTTGGCGAGGCCGCCAAACCTTGCAGGTTGGCCTCGCGGAGCAACAGGCGCGCTACGAGGCCTTGCGTCGCGGCGAACCCGCGATGGCGCTGCTGCTCGTCGAGCACGAGCCGGTCATTACGCTCGGGCGCCACGGGCAGGAGGCCAACGTCCGGCGTTCGCGCGAAGAACTCGCACGCCAGGGCGTGGCCGTGGTGCGGCTCGAGCGTGGCGGCGACGCGACGTATCATGGCCCGGGCCAACTCATGATCTATCCCGTCGTGCGCGTGCGCTCGTTGCGTCACGTCATCGATGCGATCGGCGAGGCCATAGCGCACGAGCTGTGTGGAGCCGGTATCGACGCCCGTTGGCGATGCAACCCCGCGGGGGTTTGGGTGGGCGAGCGCAAGATTGCGGCATGTGGCATGCACGTGCGCCACGGCATTATTAATCATGGGTTTGCGCTCAACGTCGACCACGATCCCGAACCCTGGCAATGGATCGTCGCCTGCGGCCAGGGTGCGGCGGCGACGTCGATCGCGGGCGAGGTCGCGCCCGCGTTGCTCGAAGCGCCGGCAGTCGCCGCGTGGGCGCCGCGCGTTGGCGCTGCGGTGACGCGCGCGATGGCGCCGTGGGTGTCGTACGGTCCGCGTATAAATCCGCCGTGACCTCGCTGCCCGTCGCCGTCCTCCATAACACCGATTACGACGCCGAACTCACCGCCGCGGTCGACGTTAGCGCCGTGCTCGTGGCCGCCGAGGCGGTGGCCGCGGGGTTGCGCCACGCCGGCTTTTCGCCGCGCCTCGTCGGCGTGCAAGGCGCCGACCTGTTCGAAGTCGTGCAGGCCTTGCAGGGCGCCGGCGCGGCGATCGTGTTTAATCTCTGCGAATCACTCGCCGGCGATGCCCGCAACGAGGTCGCCATGACGGCGGTACTCGACCTCTTTGGCCAGCGATATACCGGCAGCGATGCGTTGGCCCTGGGCAGCTGCCTGCACAAAGACCGCTGCAAAGCCATCCTGCGCGGGCACGGCGTCGCTACACCGCCCGGCGCCTGCTTGGCGACGGAAGGCGACCTCGCGCTGGTCGAGGATTATTCGCGTCCATGGTTTTTGAAGCTGGCGCACGAAGATGCCTCCGTCGGCATCGACACCAGCAACGTGGTGCACACGGCGGCGGCGCTGCGCGCACGCGTCTTGGCGCTGTGGGATGGCTACCGCCAGCCGGTCATCGCGGAACATTTTATAGCGGGCCGCGAAGTCAACGTAACCATCTTGGGTGCGGGCGCCTCGGCGCGCGTGTTGCCGCTGCACGAAATTGACTTCTCCAAGATGCCAGCGGGCCGGCCCAACATCGTCAGCTACGCCGCAAAATGGGACGAGTCGCACGAAGAGTATGGCGGCACCACACCCGTGCCGCTGCAAGGGGTCTCGGCGGCAACGCGCGACGCGATCGAACGCACCGCCTTGGCGGCGTATCGCGCGCTGGGCCTGCGGGACTATGGCCGCGTCGACCTTCGGCTCGACGACGGGCAGGTGCCCTGGGTCATCGACGTCAATCCTAATTGCGATATCTCGCCCGACGCAGGGGTCGCACGCGCGGCGCTGGCCGGAGGGCTCGACTATCCCGCGCTGCTCAAACATATCGTCGAAAGCGCGATCGCGCGGTACGAGGCGAGGCCTGCATGATGACGCACCGACCCGCGCTTGAGGTGCGGACACCGCAGCTCGCTGAGCGCGATGCCATTGTCGCGACGATCACGAGCGACGCGACGTTTAAGGCCACCGAGGTCGCGGTCGCGGTCGAACTTATCGACGCCGCGCTGGCGGCATCACCCGACTACCTGCTCTTGGTCGCATTGCGCGACGAGGGCATCGTCGGCTATATCTGTTTTGGTCCGACGCCAATGACAGACGCAACCTGGGATCTTTATTGGGTCGTCGTCGGATCGGCCCATCGCGGGCTTGGCGCCGCGCGCACCCTCGTTGCCGCTATGGAAGCGTCCGTCAAGGCGCGCGGCGGGCGGCACGTGCGCGTCGAGACTAGCGAAACCGAGGGCTATGGTGCCGCGCGAGCGCTGTATGCGCGGCTCGGGTACCCAGAGGCGAGCGTCTTGCCAGATTTCTACAGCCCCGGCGATGCCCTTATTACCTACTACAAGCAGCTATAGAGCGTAAACAATGCACCTAGTAGCACTAGCAGCGGGCGTTTTAGGGTTAGTGCTTGGCGCCCTGGGATATCCATGGTTTTTTGCCGGCTTTGGCCTGGCCTTGCTTGGCGTAGGGCTTGGGTATCTCGTTTATCGCGATCGCCGGGCCTCTGGAAATGTGCGGGTGGTGGGCGCCGTCGCGTTGGGGGTGTCCGCCGCGGCCGCGGCGCTTGCGGGGGCTCGCATCGCCTTGACCATACTGGCGCTCGACAAAGTGCAGCGGTGGCTCGGTGGGTGAAAACCCTTGCCGCAGCGGGCAAGGACGCCTATACACCGCCCTCCATGCCCCAGCCCCTTGCCACTAGCGGCGCCGCCGCCGAGGCCCATGTCGGCACCTCAAAAAGCGGGTTTGTCGGGGTGGTTGGCCTGCCCAATGCGGGCAAGTCAACGCTGGTGAATTTTCTGCTCGGCAAGCACATCGCCGCGGTGTCGCCGCTCCCGCAAACCACGCGGCAGCGGGTGGTGGCGGTGCGCAACTTGCCAGGGGCGCAGATCGCATACGTTGATACGCCAGGCATCCAGAATGGCCGCGGCGCCCTGCGCAAGTTTATGCAGCAGGAGGCCGTCGATGCCGCGGGCAGCGCAGATGTGGCGCTGGTGGTGGTTGATGCGCTTGGCCGCCGCGCCTTGCCGGAGCAGTGGCTGGGCAGCGATAGCGAGGCGTTGTGCGAGGCGGTGGCGGGCATGCCCGTCGTCGTCGCGCTCAACAAGATCGACCGCATCGAAAAGCCCGCGTTGCTGCCACTGTTGTCGGCGTGGAGCGCGTTTGACCGCCTCGACGTTAAGGCCGTCGTGCCCATCGCGGCCAGCCGCGGCGAGGGCGTCGACGCCATGGAGCGCGAGTTGGTGGCGTTGCTTGCGATTGGCGCGCCCATGTTTCCGCCCGATGTCGACGTCGACCGCGCCGATGAGTTTATCGCCGCCGAGCTCATCCGCGAGCAGGTGTTCGCGCAACTGCGCGACGAGCTGCCGTACACGACGGCCGTGGTCGTTGAATCGCTAACCGACCAAGGCGACGACGTCGTGATCTCGGCGCTCGTCATCGTCGAGCGCGATTCGCAAAAGGGCATCATCATTGGCAAGGGCGGGCAGCAGCTCGGCAAGATCGGCGAACGCGCGCGGCGCACCCTCTCCGCAACATTTGGTTGCGCGGTGCATCTCAAGCTGTTCGTCAAGGTCATGCCGCTATGGACCGAAAACGATCGGTCGTTGTTGCAGCTGGGCCTCAGCCTTGGCAAAGGTCGAACATGAGCAGAAAACCTCGCGCCACCGCCGGCAAAACCGGCGTGCGCCAAACCGCGGCCGTGCCCAAGGCCAGCGCCGAGCTCGCCGCCGCTGCCAGCAAGGCGCCGCTCGTTGCCGTGGTTGGTCGTCCCAATGTCGGGAAATCGACGCTGTTTAATCGCTTCGTCGGCGGCCGCCCAGCCTTGGTCCACGATACGCCCGGGCTGACCCGCGATCGTCGCTACGGCGACGTCGAGTACTTTGGCCGCGTCTTTCGCATCGTCGACACGGGCGGCCTTGACCCCGATGCGGCGCGCGACGTGATCGGTGCTGGCATCCATCGCCAGGCGCATCGCGCGTTGGCCGAGGCCGACGCCATCCTATTCGTCCTTGATGGCGCCGCGGGGCTCACCAGCGTCGACGTCGGGCTCGCCAAGACCCTGCGTACGCTCGGTAAGCCGGTTTTTGTCGCCGTCAACAAGATCGATAGCCCCAAGCGCGACAATCTCGCCAGCGAGTTTTTCGGCCTCGGCTTTGAGCATCTGTGGCCGGTTTCGGCGGCGCATGGTCGCGGCATGGACGACCTCGTCGATGCCATGACCGAGGCCCTGGGCCTGACGTCGCCGATCGAGCCAGAGGTCGACGAATTTGACGAACTGTTTGCGCCTGATGTGGGCGAGGCGCTGCCGAGTGACGAACAGCGCGCGGCAGAAGATTTGCGGCGCGCGCCCACTGGGCCGTTGCGGGTTGCCTTTATCGGCAAGCCTAACGCCGGCAAGTCATCGCTGGCTAACCGCCTGATTGGCGAGGAGCGGTCGCTCGTGCACGACCAGCCTGGCACCACCACCGATCCTGTCGACACCGAGATCAACTTCCTCGGCCGCGCTTACACCATCGTCGACACCGCGGGCATTCGTCGTAAGGCGCGCATCGAAGAAGACGTCGAGAAGTTGTCGGTAACGCTGGCCATCTCGCAGCTCGAACGCGCCGACGTCGCCGTGCTCGTCATCGACGCGTCACTTGGCCCGAGCGAACAAGATGCGCGGCTCGCGGGCATGGTGGCCGACGCCGGACGCGCGCTGCTGATCGTCTGCAACAAATCTGACCTCCTCGATGCCACCGCCGCCGGCGAGCTTGCCCAGAAGATGAAGGACAATTTTCACTTCATGTCGTGGGCGCCTTATGTGCTCATCAGCGCGGCGCGCGGCGATGGCGTCGATAAAATGATGGACGCCGTCGATCGCGTGAGCGCACAGCATCGCAGCCGCATCTCGACCTCCGAGCTCAACAAGTTCTTCGCCGAGGTGTGCGAGGTGACGCCACCGCCGATTTATCGCGGCCAGGGCGTGCGCATCTATTACATCACGCAAGGCGCCGTGCGGCCGCCAACCTTTGTCGTGTGGGCCAATCAGCCCAAGGGCATCTCGCCCTCGTATAAGCGATTTCTCATGAACCAGCTCCGCGAGCGCTATGGCTTTCGCGGCACGCCGCTGCGCGTTTTTATTCGCAACAAGTCGCAGCCGGGCGCGTAGCGCGGCCTAAAAGTAGTCCCAATGCCAGGTGCGCGAAAGCCACAGCGTGGCCTCGCAGGCCCCGCGGCGCGCCGGCTGACAGATTCCACAGCATGCGGTAGCGCACTTCGCCGCGCCAGCTGGTGTCGCGATCGCGCAAGCGAATCAGGCCCAGCGCGGCGGTCGCGGCTGGCGCCAACGCCTCGTCCCCGGCGCGCGTGATGGCGCTTAGGCCCACGGTGCCGCGCACGTAAGGCACCCAGGCCAAGATATCTAGCCGATAGCTAACCCCCGCATCGAGCGTTAGGTACGACGCCCTGGCGTCACCAAAGGCGTGGCCGGCGTCTAGCCCTGCGTGCCAGGCCATGCGAAGTGACGCGTCGGATTCGAAGGCGGCGCCGACGCTGCTCGCGAATTTGGTGTCCGCGCTGGCATCGGCCTCACCCGCGGGGGTAGCCAAGATGCCAAGCCCAAGCCCAACCGACGCGCGTTTTTCGCCATGGGCGATCGACAGCATGCTCAGCGATAGCACCAGCCCTACGGCACCTGCGATCGCGCTCGCGACAGGGTTCATGCCCCAAGCATACCATGAGCCCGCCTGGCGGTTTGACGCCCCCGTGCGGCCAGTGGTATGAGCGGGGCTCGTCGTATTTTGATCGGGGTATTTTCCGTGGCTAACACAAAATCTGCAGCACTTAAATCGGACACCACCGCAGGCGGGCAGGGCGACGCTCCAGCGGCAGCCTCTGCCGTAGAGCCGGTTCGCATCGGCGGCGAATCACTCGCCGACCGGTTGGCACCGCATATCAAAAAAATCTTCGTCATTGGCGGCGTGATTGCCGTGCTAGCGCTCGTGCTCGCCACGGTGCGCTGGCGGCAAAACGTCGGCAAAGAGGCCACGACCGCGGCGTACGTAAAAGCGCTTGCGGTCGCCAGCCGACCTATTGTCAGCCCGGAGACGCCAGCCGCTGGCACCGAAGGCTTTGCGTCGCGCCAGCTGCGCGCCGAGGCCGCGCTGGCCGCCCTGGGGTCCACTCGCGTAAACACCGCCGAAAGCCAATTGTACGTCGCGCGGCTACACTTTGAAGCCCGGCAATTCGACAAGGCGCAGGCGCTATTTGAAGGCCTCGCTCGCGCCTCGGGGTCCGTTGGCCTCAACGCGGCGCTTGGGCTTGGCTATGTCGCCGAAGCGCGCGCCGAAGACGTTGCGAACGCGGCGCAAAAACAAACTCATCTCGAGACGGCGCTGCGGCAGTTTGAAGCCGCTGGCGCGGGGCGGACGGAAGCCGCCGCCGCCGATAGCCTCTACCATCAGGGACGCATCTTGCACCAACTTGGCCGAGCGGCCGAGGCGCAGGCAACCCTTGACAAGGCGTTGGCGTCTTCACCAACACCAGTCACCAAGGCGCTCATCGACGCGCGGCTTGGCTTGGTCGCAAGTGACTTGCCGTGAACCCACGTCTACTTCTTCGTTGCCAACTCCTATTGGCCGGCGTCGCCACCGCGGCGGCCTTGGGCTGCGGGCCCATGCCGACGCCAAAATCGCCGCTCGCAGCCAGTGAGCAGTCCGCCGGACGCTCGCTCTTTGGCTACCGCTGGAAGGTCAGCACCGCCGACCGCCGGATGGAATGGCTGCCGCAAGAAACCGCCGTTGCGACCGCACGTGGCAGCTACGTCTACGTCGGTTCAGCCGTCGGGGGTGAGCTCCTCGCCATTGTCGCCGCCACGGGGCGCGTGCGTTGGCGCGTCGATATCGACGCCATTGCCTCAGCGCCGGTGATCCGTGGCGACCTGCTCTATGTCGGCACCGGCAACGGTGAGGTGGTGTGTGTCGACACGCTTACCGGGGAGGTGCGTTGGCGCTTTCTCAGCAATGGACCTATCGCGGAAGCCCCGGTGGTCGCGGATACCTTGGTGATCTTCGCCAACGAGACCGACCGCGTAACGGCGCTCGACGCCCTGTCCGGCGAGTTTAAGTGGCAATACAAAAATGAGACCGGCAGCGCGGATTCGCTCTTGCGCGGGCACGCGGGCCTCGCCGCCGATGACCAATTTGTTTATACCGGTTTCTCCAACGCGACGGTGGTGGCCTTGCGGATCGCTTCGGGTTCGGTCGGTTGGTCGTCGCGGCTTACCGTGCGGCAGCCCAAATACGTCGACGTAGACTCAACGCCCGTCTTGCTGGGGAATCGGGTGTACGTGGCCTCTGGGGCCGGTGGCGTGTTCGCGCTGGATCGAACCACCGGGCTTACGGTGTGGAGCCGGTCCCTGGGCGACAAAGATGGCGTTGGCCTGTCCGAGCTCACAACCGACGGCACCAATTTGTATGTCACGGCGGCGACCGACGGCGTATTTGCCCTTGATCTGGATGGCAACGTCTTGTGGCAGCACGCCGTCGCTGGCGGCGGCGACCCTTCCATGCCGCTGCTGCTGGCAGACTACGTCCTGGTCTCGTACGCCAATTTTGGCCTTCTGGCCCTGCGCAAATCGTCTGGTGATCTGGTGCAGTACTTCGATCCGGGCGGCGGCATCAGCGCAGCCCCCAGCCTAGGCGCCGGGGCGAGTCTCTACGTTGTGTCTAACCGCGGCACGTTGTTTTCTATGACGCTCGACGAGTAGTCGCGGCGCCCAGCTCACACCCGCGTCATGTGGGCGCAAAATTGCTCCACCACGTCCGCCGCCTCTTCTTGCATCGAGCGCTCGAGCGCGCCCAGTGGAAGGGCGAGCGCCTTTTCGAGGCGATACGTCATGAGCGACGTGGTCGCGGAAATCGGGACAAATCGCGCCTCGCCGCGCATGAACATGGCGCTGGCGGCATCCGAGGTCCAGGTAACGGCAAAATCGTTGACGTTGTACCGGTAGTCGAGGGTGTATTCGCCCAGCGTGGGCGGCGCGTCGCTGGAAAACTGGACCCGGGTCGCGCGCCCGCTGGGATCGCGAAATACCACCTTGGCCTCGACCATCCCGCGAAACCACCGAGGCGTGTGGACGACGTCAGCAAAGGCCTCAAACGCGACGGCCGCGCGCACCGGCAACGAACGCGACAGATCGACCAGTGGACAGAGATCAGGGCTGCGAAGCAGTGCGACTACCATTTTACCTTAACTAAGCAATCGCGGTGCCATGCGCGATCGCCAGCATGTCGCAATAATTACAAATAGTTATGGCGACGACTGGACCTAATAGTGGCTACTACTGCTGTTGCCACACCGCGCAAAAATGCGATTTCGCCGCGCCCCAGCGGCAGGGGTGTGATAGGAGACTGCCATGGCAAACCTCAACAAGAGCGATCTAATCAACGAATTGGCAGCCCGCGCAGCACTCGACAAGAAAGACGTCGAGAAGGTTATGGATTCGTTTTTTGAAATTGTGGTCAGCAAGACCAAGGCTGGCGACAAAGTTGCGTGGCCGGGCTTCGGCTCCTTTGCCACCTCGGCGCGCGCGGCTCGCAAAGGGCGCAACCCAGTGACCAAGGAAGAAATCAACATTCCGGCGTCGACAGCGATGAAGTTTTCGGCCGCCAAAGCGCTTAAAGACGCGCTCAACGGCTAAGCAGCGGTTTTCCGCGTGGCGAGCGGCGCCGCCTTGGCTGGCTATGGCTGTAAGGTGCAGGCTTACCTGGGAGCCCACATCCCTGGCGAATTAGCGGGAATGCGCGGCAATTTCTTTGAGCCCCTGCGCGTTAACGGTAGGATAAGGCTTGATGCCGGCCGCGCAAGGAATGCAGCACGAGGAGCAAGCCTTGCTGCAGCTGGCCGCTATGGAGGCCAAGCTAAAGCAGGGGTCGCGCGATGCGCTAGGCCTTGCGGCAGGCGCCACGCCCGAGGCGACGCGCAAGGCGTTTCTCGAGCTAACCAAGCAGTATCATCCCAATCGCTTTGCCCGTTTCTCAGCGGCAACCCAGCGCCGCGCCAATACCGTGTTCGTGGCGATCAAGCGCGCGCACGATGATTTAATGAAAGGCGCACGCGGCGCTAGCAGCTTGCCGCCGCCGCGCGAAGGCGCGGCTGGCGAGCGTCCGTCACTTGCGTCCGTGTTGCGCACCGGCACGCCCTCAATGGCGCCGCCAACAGGCCGTCCCAGCGGCCCGATGCCTCATCCGTCGCAGCCCATCGAAGTCGCCGCCGCTGCACGCTCGCGGCGCCCCTCGGCGGTGCCGCAATGGTTGCCGCACGGCACCCGCGCGCGCACGACGAGTTCGCCGCAGCCGCAAGGACAACCTCAATCTGGGGCTGCGCCATCGCGGCCATCCGTGCAGGTCGCGACGACGCCGACCGCCGTCACCGCCCCGCCAAAGGCTGCGACATCGACGGCGCAACCAGGACCTGGCACGTCCAAGGCCGCCACGCCGACAGCGAAGGCGGTGGCGCCCAAGTCACCGGAAGACGTCAAATTCGACGCCGCGAAGCTGGCGATTAATCAACAGCGCTGGACCGATGCCGACGTGCTGCTGGGCGAGCTAGCCGTTGCCCAGCCGATGGAAAAGAAATTTCGCGTCTTTCGCCATTTTGTCCGCGGCAGGCAAGCCCAAGAGGAGAACCGCATCGCCGACGCGCGGCAAGAATACGAGCGCGCACTGAGCCTCGACGCCACCTTCGCGTCGGCGCGTATCGCGCTAGGCCAGCTCCCGGCCCCAGGGTTTCTCGGGCGCTTATTCAAACGCTAGTGCTCTGTCCCAACGAAGATGAGCCGGTATGCGCCGGACTGGTCGCTGAGGCCGAGGCGCGCTGACCGAGTTTGGGTGGTTCCAAATGAGGGAAGCGCAACGATGGGATCGGCGGCCAGGGCAAGCAGAGGGGCTCATCTTCGTTGGGAAAGAGCACTAGTGCTCTGTTTCATAAGTTCTGAGCCCCCCTGCTTGGTCTGCCGCCCGAATGCCGGCGTAGCTCGTCGGTTGTTTGGAACCACCAAACGCCCTCCTCGCGCCTTGGCCTCGGACGCCATCCCGGCGCATGGTAGCTCACAACTTATGAAACAGAGCACTAGGCTATATTCCGATCCCGGGTCGGTGCTAGCTTCGCTGCATGGGCAAGATACTGGGGATCGACCTCGGTACCACGAATTCGTGCATCTCCGTTCTCGACGGCACGAATCCGACGGTGATTCATAATCAAGAGGGTGGGCGCACGACGCCCTCGATGGTGTCGTGGACGGCGGATGGCGATGTCGTGGTCGGCGCGGCGTCCAAGCGGCAGATGGTGACCAATCCTCGGCGAACGGTATTTGGCGTCAAGCGTCTCATCGGCGCCAAAATGACCGATCCGCAAGTGGCGGAGCTGGTCTCGACGATGCCGTATCAAATCGTCGCGGCGACCAACGGCGATGCGCGCGTTAGCATCGAAGGCCAACTCTACTCGGCGCAAGAAATCTCGGCGCACGTGCTCAATAAGCTGCGGCAGGTTGCCGAAGAATATTTGGGTGAGGCCGTCACCGAGGCGGTCATCACCGTTCCCGCGTATTTCGACGATGTCCAGCGCCAAGCAACGCGCGATGCTGGCGCCATCGCGGGCCTCACGGTGCGCGCGATTCTTAACGAACCAACCGCGGCCGCGCTGGCGTATGGCGTTGGGCAAAAGGATCAACGCGTCGCGGTGTTTGACCTCGGCGGCGGCACCTTTGACATTTCGGTGCTCGCCATCGAAGGCGGCGTGTTTCAGGTGCTGTCGACCTATGGCGACACGCAGCTTGGCGGCGACGATTTCGATCGCCACATCATCGAATTTCTCGCGAGCGAATTTTTATCGGAGCATGGGATCGACTTGCGCAAGGAGCCTGCTGCGCTACAGCGCCTGAAGGAAGCCGCCGAGCGCGCGAAGGTCGAATTGTCGTCGAGCATGCACACCGATATCAATCTGCCGTTTCTCGCCGTGGGGCCAAACGGCCCGATGCATATGCAACGCGACATGGGGCGAGGCGAGCTCGAGCGCATATGTAAAGACTTATTGGCAAGGCTGGAGCAGCCATGCCAAGAGGCGCTCAAGGCGGCGCGCTGCACGGCCGCCGATATCGACCAGGTGCTGCTAGTTGGCGGCATGTCGCGCATGCCTGCGGTGCAAGAGCAGGTGATCCGCATCTTTGGTAAGGCGCCATCGAAGGGCGTTAACCCCGACGAAATCGTCGCCATGGGCGCCGCCATTCACAGCGGCATCTTGGGCGGCGAAATCCAAGAGGTGACGCTGCTCGACGTGACGCCGCACAACCTGGGTGTGCGCGTCGCCGGCGACAAGATGTCGGTGCTAATTCCAGCCAACACCAGCATCCCGCATAGCGAGAGTAAGACGTTTATGACCGCGGCCGACAATCAGACCTTTGTCGCCATTGAGATCTACCAAGGGCCCAACGATGCGGCTTCGAAAAACCGCCACCTGGGACGGTTTACGCTCGGCGGCTTGCCGGAGGCGGCCAAGGGGCAAGTTCGCGTCGACGTCGAGTTTATGGTGAATGCCGACGGCATCGTCGAGGTCGCGGCGAAGAACCGGGCGACCGGCATTTCAACGTCGATGAAGGTCGAGATGACCAGCGGCCTGGAGCAGTCCGAGGTTGAACGCCTCGCCGAGTCCTTCAAGGGCCGTCGGGCGTAGTCACCGCGCCTCGTAGTTCAGCCCGCTCAGTCATTGGTGTCCGCCCAGTCTCCCGTGGAGGCGAGCAGACAGATGCCGTAGAGATCGTAACGATTTCGTTATCTTATGTAAACTGGCCAGGGCCTTGCTGCTGCGGTTGGCAAGGCCCTGGCCAGTTTACATAAGATAGATTCTGCGACATTTCGATTTAGCCGGAGGGGATGCCCTGGCCTGGCAAAGTGCGCTCCCCCGGCGCCAGTTCACGCAACTTGTGATCCCAACAAGAATCGAACTTGTGACCTACGATTTAGGAAACCGTTGCTCTATCCAACTGAGCTATGGGACCGGCGCGCTAATCGTGCCGACGATCGAGCGCGTGCGCAAGGTTGCGCGGCAGCTCTGGCGAGGCATACTGGTTACATGAAGCAGACCCCATTGTTCCTCTCATGTTGCGCCGTGCTGGCGGCCATAGCCTTCGCGGGCTGCGCGTCGAAATCAGCTCCGGTGACGACGCCGGTGACGCCTGAGGCGCCGCCCCCTGCCGAGCCGGTTTTTGAAGTCACCGTCCCCCTGCTGGCGCGCAGCGGCTCGGCGGTGTCGGGCACCGTGGCGTTTCGCGAATCGGCTGGCTCGGTCGCGGTAAAGCTTGCGCTTGCTGGCGTCACGCCAGGCCTGCACGGCTTTCACGTCCACGAGGTTGGCGACTGCAGCGCCCCCGATGGCACCAGCGCCGGAGGCCATTTTAATCCGCACGGCGCCAACCACGGCGCTTCCGACGTTGAGGCGCGCCACGCTGGCGACATGGGCAATGTCGAGGCAGACGCCGCCGGCAACGTGACCGCCGAGTTGACCATCACCGGCATCACGCTCACGCCCGGCCTGCCGCATTCCATCGGCGGCCGTTCGCTCATCCTGCATGCTGCGCCCGACGACTACGTTACGCAACCCACCGGCAACGCCGGCGCCCGCATCGGCTGCGGCGTCATTGACCAGTCGCTTGTTATCGAAACGAAGTAATACGCGCTTATTTAACGGCGGCGAGGCAGGCCTCTAGGTCGCCGCACGAGCCGCCGGCGTGATGCGCCGCGAGGCAGGTCTGCCAGCCGGTGAGCTTGGCGGTGTTGTCGCCGACTTCTCTGCGGCAAGCGTGAAACATGGTCTTGGTGTGTTCGGCGGCGACGCGCTCGGTTTCTTCGGGCGACAGCTTTTCGTCGGCGGTTGCCGCGTCGGCGAGCGCGCAATCGGTGATGGCGGGCGCGAGCTGGGCGCACATCTTGTCGGTCGGCGCCCCCTCGCTGGCCGCGGGCGCAGGCTCGGCGGTCTTGGGCTCCGATTTCTTGCTGCACGCGGAGCCAAGCAGGGCGATGGCGAGGCAAAAGGGCGTGAGCGCGGCGCGATGGAGAAGCTTCATGAGGGCACTTTAAGCGACCCCACTGCCCTTCTCAATGGCTATATATATGATGATTAGCGTCGCTTGGGCCGCGGTGCTGACGCGGCGGCTTTGGTTTTAGCCGGCGGCCGGCGGCTGACCTCGGTGAGGATCGCGTGGGCGATTTCGCGCTTGCTGGCCAGCGGCACGGCCGTGGTGCCGCGCGGCGAAACCACGATGACGCGGTTGGTGTCGACGCCAAACCCGGCGTCGGGCTGGCTGACGTCGTTGGCGACGATATAGTCGCAGCCCTTGCCGGTAAGCTTTTGTTTCGCGGCAGCCACCAGGTTGCTGGTTTCGGCGGCAAAGCCGACGAGCACGGGCCGCGGCGAGGAGCCTTTTCGCGACGCCAACGCGCCCAGCGACGCCAGAATATCGCGATTTTGTACCAGCGGCAGCGCCATGGTTTTGCCAAGCGCGCCGCGCTTTTGTTTTTCGCGCGCGGGGGCTTTGACGCGAAAATCGGCAACCGCCGCCGCCATAATGACGACGTCCGCGCCTGGCGCCTCGGCGTGAATGGCTACGTCCATCTCCTGCGCGGTTTGCACGTCGATGCGCGCGATATCAGGTGACAGCGAAAGTCCGGTCGGACCAGCGATCACGGTAACGCTCGCACCGCGTTGCGCCGCGGCCTCGGCGAGCGCAAAGCCCATCTTGCCGGTCGACTTGTTGCTGAGAAAGCGCACCGCGTCGATCGGCTCATGGGTGGGGCCGGCGCTCACTAAAATCCGCCGCCCGACCAGATCCTTAGCGGCGAGCAAGCGCTCGGCCGCATGCGCAATCATGTCTGGATCGGCGAGGCGCCCCCTGCCGGTCCAGCCGCAGGCCAAAAAGCCGCTGTCGGGGCCGACAAAGGCGACATGCGGCCGCAGGCGCTCGACGTTGGCCGCAACCATCGGGTGCTGCCACATATTTACGTTCATCGACGGCGCGACCAACGTTGGCGCCTTGGTCGCCAGCCAGCACGCGGTGAGCGCGTCGGTCGCCATGCCAGCGGCCATGCGCGCCAGCAAGTTCGCGGTCGCCGGCGCGATGATCATTAAGTCTGCCTGATCGGCGAGCGAGATGTGGCCGATGGTCGATTCTTGTTCGAGGCTAAACAAGTCGGTGAACACCGCGTGGCCGGTGAGCGCCTGAAAGGTTAAGGGCTGGACAAACTTTTGCGCGCCGGGCGTCATGACGACGCGCACCTTGGCGTCGGCCTTGATCAGCAGGCGCACCAGCTCGCACGCCTTATACGCCGCGATGCCGCCGCCGACGCCGACGACCACGGTCTTGCCGCGCAAGGGAAAGGCCAGCGAGCCGGCCGACGAGTTGGTTGTTGGGCTGGTCATAGCGGTGCCGCCTTGGTCGTCGTCGCAATATATTTGAGATAGGTGTAATCGGCTAGCCCGTGGCGTGAGCCTTCGCGGCCGTAGCCCGATTGCTTGATGCCGCCAAACGGCGCGTGCGGGTTGGAAATGGCGGGTTCGTTGACGCCGAGCATGCCGACGTCGAGGCCGCGCACCAGCGCGCGCTGGCGAGACGCGCTGGTCGTATAGGCATAGGCGCATAGCCCGCTGTCGGTGTCGTTCGCCATCGCCAGCGCCTCGGCGTCGCTGCCAAAGCGCGTGACGGCGACCACGGGGCCAAAGATTTCACGCTGCCATAGCGGCATGCCCGGCGCGACGCCCTCGACGATCATCGGCGCAAAGAACCGCGCTGAGGCATCGGCAGGAAGCTGGCCAAAGCGCAGCGTCGCGCCGGCGGCAAGCGTTTCGCGCACATGTGAAGCGACGCGCGCTACGGCCTGGGTTGAGATCAGCGGCCCGATATCGGTGCCAGGATCGGCGCCGTTGCCGACGCGCAGCGCGGCAACCTTGGCGGCCAGCCGCTGCATAAACGCGTCGTAGATGTCCGCGTTTACGAGCAAACGGTTGGCCGCGACGCAGGTCTGCCCGGCGTTGCGAAACTTCGCCGCCATAAAGCCAGCCACCGCGTCATCGAGGTCCGCATCGGCAAACACCAAAAACGGCGCATTGCCGCCAAGCTCAAGGCTGACGCGCTTAAGCGATGCCGCAGCGGCCGTGGCCAGGGCGATGCCGACCGCGGTCGAGCCGGTGAAGCTGAGTTTGGCGACGGCGTTGTCCGGCGCCAACAGGGCCTGGCCGATCGGCGCCGGCGGTCCCGTGACCACCTCAATCACGCCCGGCGGCACGCCAGCCTCGGCGCAGATCGCGGCCAGCGCTAACATAGACAGCGGCGTTGCCTCGGCGGGCTTGCACACCACGGTGCAGCCCGCGGCCAGCGCGGCGGCGACCTTGCGCCCGGCCATGGCGAGCGGGAAATTCCACGGCGTGATCAGCGCGCAAACGCCAACCGGCTGCGAGATGACGTGCAGTTGTTGCTCGGGCTTGGGCGCCGGAATCTGCTCGCCATACATGCGCTCGGCCTCGCCGGCAAACCACGAAAAGTAATTTGCGGTGTAGCGCACCTCGGCGCGGCTCTCGCGCAACGGTTTGCCCGACTCGGCAGTCATGGTTGCTGCCAACGCCTCGGCGCTAGCCTCAAGCAAGGCCGCGATCCGTCGCAGCGCCGCCGCTCGCGTCATTTCTGGCGTGTGCCGCCAGGTCGAGAATGCCGCCGCGGCGCGATCGATGGCGCGCGCGACGTCGTGCGCGTCGTGGCCCTGCGCCTCGCCGATGACCTCGTCGGTGGCGGGATTGTGCACCGCAAAGGTTTTCGCGCTCATGCTCCCACCTCGTCGCCGCGCGCGAGCTTGGCTGCCAGCGCCTTGGCCTCAACCAAATTGTCCTCGATCGAACAGTACGTCCACGCGCCGTAGCGGCCGACGCTGTGCACGCCGTGCGCGGCGAGTTGCGAGATAAGCGCGGCGGCGTGCGATATGGAGGCGCCGCTGATGTGGACGTACGCTGGATCGAGCACCACGTGATGATGCGCCACCAAGCGGTGGCCCGCGGTGATGCCGAGCGTCGCCAAATCCGCCAAGACGCGCGCCAGCTGCGCCTCGACGTCGATCGGCGCGCCATCGCTCGGCAGGCCAATTTCGATGTACAGGCTCATGCGATCGTCGCCGTACATGTTGTCGTACCAGCCGACGCGGTAAAACGAGATGGCGCGATCAGGCACGTAAAGCCAATGCAAGTCGGGTCGCCCCTTGCGGTCAAAGCCGAGGTTAAAGACCAGCACGCGATTGGCGCTAAAAACCCCAGGCTCGACCTTTAGGCCACACAACGCCGCCAACGCCGGCAACGGCAATGAACTCGCGAGGTGCCGATACGAAACCGTTCGCTTGGAGGTGACGGCAACCCGCTGCGCGAGATCGACGCGCACCAGCGCTTCATCGCAATGCAGCGCATCTGGCGGCCGACGATCGTGCAAGGCGCGCACATACTGCACGGCGCCGCCGCGTGGGTAGCGGAAGGTCGCGTTATAGCCAAGTCCGCCTGCGCCGTCACCTTGCGCGCCGCCGCTGGCGTCACGCGCGATCTGCGCCATCACGTCCGCAAACTCGGTGTGCGGGAAAAACCGTCCCATCGCGTCTGCATCGAGCTGTTGCAAATCGCAGGCGTATAGCTTTTCATTGTAAGGAATCAAAAAACGCTCCGAGATGGCAGGGCCGTATTGCTGCGCGAGAAAGTCGTAGAACGAGCCCGCTGCCGCCGTGCCCGCCGCCGGCCGATGATAAAGGTCGGCTAGACATGCCAAGAAATCTTGCCGCGGCAATTGGTGAATATGCCGCTGAAACGGAAAGTCTACCTCGACGTCGCCGTAGGCGATCTTGGCCTGGCGGACGATGGTGGCCACGCTGCCGGGCGCCATATCGCGGTGAATCCACGCGTCCATCTCGGGGTGGCGAAAATGAAAAAAATGCCCGGCGTAATCCCAGGTAAAGCCGTCTTGCACCACCGTCCGGCAGTAGCCGCCGGGTTCGCTCGCCTGCTCGACAACCTGCACGGTCACCTCGGGCGCGGCCTCGCGCAAAAAGGCGGCAACGCCGAGCCCCGTCATGCCGGCGCCGGCGACCAAGACGTCAACGCCCTGTACCGGCGAGGCCATTACCCCATCGCCCTAATGCGTTCGATTTCGCGTTTGAAGATGCGGCGCGCGATCGCAATGGCGCAACCATACGTGCTCTCGACGCCAAAGAACGACAGGCTCTTGGACAAGAGCTCTTGCCGCCGCGAATACGGCGTGTCCGAGGCGTAGTGGATGACGCCAAGCTCGAAGTCGATATTGTCCGCGAGGTTGACGATTTCGTCGCGTGGATGGCGCTGCGGCGCGGTGGTCTCATATACCGCGCTGAGGTACGGGCCAGCCTCCATTTCCATAACGGTAAAGCCGTCGCGATAATAGCTGTCCATGAAGTCGCGGTTTTGTAGAAACGCGCTGCGCACGGTAAGCGCCTTTTGGTTATCCAGCACCGTGCCGTGTTTCATGTACGGCTGCACATCGTGCGCGGCGAGCGCATTGCGAAATAGATACGTATTGCCGGAATGCACGTCGTGCACGACCTTGCTGATCATGACGTCGCCGACGCGGCCATTGAGCGTCGCCGCCTTGCCCATGACGTAGACGCCGCGCACGTCGTCGATGCCTGCGGCGAGCGCGCTTAGGTGATGATAGGCCGCCATGCCAAGCGGATAATCGATGTTGATGATGATCGCATTGCTCTTGGCAAGCAGCTCGATGCCGTCCATGGCCAGGCGGGGATCGAGGTTGGCGGGGTTGAGCTTGGCGACGTCGACCACCTGCGCGTCGACGTCGATCTTGGCGGGGCTGGCGATGGTGCGAATCCCCACCGCGGCATCACTGGCCTGGACGTCGGCCACGCGCTTGTCCGACTCGCCCTCTTCGTGCAGATAGGCCCGTAGCGCGTAATACAAGATCGAAAGCGTCGTCGTCTCGTCTTGCTTAGCCATGGCGCGCTCGAGATGAGGGCCAAGGCCTTCGAGGTTGACGCGCTTGGTGAACGCCAAGATGTCGTCGCGGTGGCGCACCGCATAGCCGCCCATCAGATTGGCGATCGAATGGCTATTGGAGGAAACGAAATACACCGGCCGCGTTGGGCCACGCGTCTTGTCGCGCGCCACAGCCTCGATCGCGCGCCACCACCGCTGCGACGTGCGTTGGTATTCGCGAAACGAGCCGTCGAGCAGGCGGATGCCCATGTCGCATGGACGATCTTCCATGTCGCTGAGCACCTGCCGCCAGGTCACGCCTAGCGCGCGGCGCAAGGTCTCGACCGCTTCCTCATCCATGCCCAGGCGCGCCACCACGAGCTCGGGCTCGACCTTGGTATTGCCGGTGCGCGCGAGCCGGCCGTGGATCTTGTTCCACTCAATTTGATAGGCGGTGACGATGGGGACGAGGTCATCGATGTCCGATGCCGACGTAATATAGACCGCGAGCGTGTCCTCGCCATCCCATCGCAGCGGGCGGCGGCGACCTCGCGTCTTGACCACCTGCCATTGCTCCACGGGCAAGCCGGCGCGCTCAAATTGCTCGAGGCTCTGTCCCATGACGATGCGCTTGATGCGATAAAAACAATCAGGCAACCGCGCCGCGCTGTATGCAAACGCCGCCAAGTCAGGCTCTTGCCCGAGCGCGCCTAGATGCAGACTCGAGCGGCTGTATAGGTGCGCCTCCTCGATAGCGCGCACGCGGACGTCGCCGGTTGAGCGCAGCAGCGAATAATACGTGCGTATATAGAGGTCGATTTCATCGCTGGTCGCTCGGGGCGCGTTCCTGTCCACACCCGTACCGTAGCGAAATTAAGGGGTAAACGCGAGATCTGCTCGGCGTTGCGTGGAGGGAATCCCGCACGAAACACGGGGAGCCCCTTGGCCTTATGGACCAGCAATGGTAGCAATGGGGCCTCTTTCCATAGGCAGACTACGTGACCAAAGAAGACAATGTACAGCTCGACGGCGAAGTCGTCCTAATCGCCAAAGGTGGCTATTTTCGCGTCAAACTCGACAGCGGCCACGAGGTCCTAACCACGCTGGCTGGCAAGGTTCGGCGTAACCGTATCCGCGTCGTCCTTGGCGACAAGGTTACCGTGGCGGTCTCGCCCTACGATCCCACCCGCGGCTTCATCGTCTATCGTCACCGGTAAGCGTCACAGCGAGGCGCCACCGATAGGTGTCACCGCCAAGGCGGACGCGTAACGTCTTGAAACCGCGCCTGTTGGCCCACACCAGGGCGCCTGGAATGTGCACTTAGCACTCCCGTTCCCGGCATTGCTGACGGTATCATGAGCCCCAGATGGGCGAATTTTCCGCAGTCAGCCCGCCGCGCACCCCCAGCGCCGGCACGCTCAAGGCCGACGATCGCAGCGTCATCGGCACGCGCTGCGGGTCTTATTTGATCATCGACAAGCTTGGCACTGGTGGCATGGCCGAGGTGTTGCTGGCCGTCGATGAACGCTACGCCGGCGGTGAGCGCTTCGTCGCCATCAAGCGCATTAGGCCCGACCTCGCGCGCGACCCCGACATTCTCGAAGCGTTCGCCACCGAATGTCGCCTATCGCTGCAAACGGTGCATCCAAACTGCGCCATCGCCTTTGATGCCGGCGTCGACGGCACGCTGCCATATCTAGTCTTAGAATATATCCCAGGCCCCACCCTGTTTGGCGTGTTGCGGGCGTTGCGCGGCCAAGGCGAGCGCCTTGACGTTCGCGTCGCGGCCGCGATTTGTCTCGACATCGCGCGTGCGCTCGATGCGTTGCACTCGCAGCGCGACGTACACGGGGCGCCGCTTTGCGCGGTGCATCGCGATGTCTCGCCGACCAACATCATGATCGGCCCGATCGGCGCGGCCAAGCTCATTGATTTAGGCGTGGCTCGCTCCAACGTGCAATCGCAATTCACCCAGCTCGGCATCGTCAAAGGCAAGTACGCGTATATGGCGCCCGAGCAGCTCGCGGGCGAACGCGTGCTTGATGGTCGCGCCGACGTCTTTGCGCTCGGCATCATCTTGTATGAGCTGTTAACTGGCGTCTCGCTGTTTATGGCCGAAACCGATATCGAGACGGTCGAGCGCGTCCACCGGCTGGCGATTGCATCGCCCCGGCTCGTCAACGGCCAGGTCCCGCCGAGCGTCGAGGCCATCGCGATGAAGGCGCTCGAGCGCGATCTGAGTCGACGCTACGCCTCGTCGGCGCAGCTCGTCGACGCGCTTGAGTCGCTGGCGCCGCTCGGCCTCATTGCCACGCAGGGGCAAGTGGCGCGCGCGGTGCACGCGTGTGTTGGCGCCCCAACGGTGCCGATCTGGAGCAAGGACCAAGACGTCGTGCCGCTGAGTCGAATCCATTGGCGAGCAAATTCTGAGGAGACCGCCGCGCACGCGAGTGAGCCGGGCGCGGGCGGCGACGCCACGGTGGTTGCGCAGGCGCGTCCACCGATGCCCCCGCCGATGCCCCCGAGGCGGCGCGCGCAGGGGTCAGTAGCGGAGGCCGAGCATGCCAAGGCCAGTGATAACCGCGGCCAGAATGTCCGCGATCCGGACCTTGCGTACTTTCTTAAGGTCGGGATGCCGGCGTTGGACGACGACGGCAAGGCGTAAATTCACGGCGCCGAGGCTTGGCCGCACGGCGCGACGGGCAAAGCGATCGGTGCGGAAAAATAGTTGGCCCGCCCCGAGGAATGCCGCATGCTTATCTCATGCTCGCCGCGCACCCCTCGCCGTCTGCCATGGCAATTCCGCTGCGGGAAGATGGCTGGATCTTGGCGCATGCGCCAGGCGTCGGCAAGGCCGAGCTGGCCGCCTTCCGGCAGGGCAAGCGTCGCCCCGCCGCGAGGCTTGATCTGCACGGAAAAAAAGCCGCCGAGGTCGCAAGCGCCCTAAGCACGTTCATTCAGGATGCGCAGCTTCGCGGCCTGGGGACGGTGCTCGTGATCTTCGGTCGCGGCAATCATTCGATCGGCGGCGGCGTGCTGCGCGATGTCACCTATGATCTGGTCGTAAGCGGATCGATCGCTGGCGTCTTGGCCATCGCGAGCGCACGGCCCGCGGATGGCGGCCTCGGCGCGGCATATCTCTGGGTGGGACCAACATGAGGCACGCACCACGCGTGCTCGCCTGCCTTGCGCTGGCGCTGGCCATCCTTGCGCCAGGCGCGCAGGCGGTGCATGCCAAGCCCAAGCAGGGCTCAACGGCAAAAACTAAAAAACCCGCGGCGAAGTCTAAGACCGCGAAGTCGGCAAGGGTCGCCAAGCCCGCGCCGGCGCTGCCACGCGTCGAGGTCGGGCTCGCCGCGGGCGCGCCCGGCACCGTGGACTACGCGGCCGCTTTGGCCGCCAACAGGCGCTGCAAGAACAGATGGCGAGGTTAGGCGGCGCGGTGACGGGGCTCTACGTTGCAGATAGCGCAACCGGCGCCACCTTGTTTTCCCACCAGGCCGAGCGCCCGCTAAACCCAGCATCGAACACCAAGCTCGTCTCAACGGCCGCGGCCATCGCCCTGCTTGGCGCTGATTATCAGTATGCGACGCGGGTGGTTGGGGCGATGCCAAAGCAAGGCGTGGTCGCGGGTGGCGTCTACCTGCGCGGCAACTACGACCCAACGCTAGATACGGCCGACATCGCCGCGCTGGCGCAGGCGGTGGCGCAGGCCGGTATCACGTCGATCGAGGGCAACGTTTACATCGGCAATCCAGCGACGCGAGATGGTATTTACGGCGGCGGCTACAGCGTGCGCGTAGCCGCAGGTAAGGTTGGCAAGGCGCCGTCGCTATCGCTTTTTCCGCCGCTGCCGGGCGTCGTGCTCGTGAATCGCGCGACGACGACGGGTAAGCGCCGTAGCGCGATCTCGGTCCGCACGGAGGCGGGCCGCGATGACCACGGGGCGGCGATCCTGCGCGTCATCGTGACGGGCAAGGTGCGTAAGGGCCGCGCCGTCAGCCATCACGTCGCGCCTAAGCATGTTGGTCGGTTCACCGCGGAGCTGCTGAAGTGGCGCCTTGCTGGCGCCGGCGTCGCCGTGGCGGGCCATGTTGAAGTGCGCGAGTTTGACGAATTCGTCGCCGGCCTGGCCGCTGCCGGCACGCTCGCGACGGACCTCGCCGTCCACGAATCGGCGCCGCTGGCGGCGATCATTGCCACCGTCAACAAGCGCAGCGTCAATTGGCTTGCGGACCGCGTGATCTATACCGCGGCGGCGATCGCGGGTCAGGCGGAGCCTTCGCGGACGCTGGGCATCGAGGCGATGTATGCCTGGCTTGCCGACATGCCGGGGGTAAGCCGAGCCGCGGTGAATTTTGACACCGGCTCGGGCTTGTCATATGAGACGCGGATCAGCGCGGCTCACATCGTGGCGACGCTGCGCGCCGCGGGGGGATATTCGCATTTGCTGGCCGAGGGCGCAGCCGCGGCGTTTCGCGCCTCGCTCGCCGTCGGCGGCCAAGACGGCACGCTGCGCGCGCGCTTTAAGCACGGCTTGCATGGTCGCGTGCTGGGCAAAACGGGCACGCTCAATCCGGTCATCGCCCTCGGTGGCTTTCTAACGCCGGCCAAAGGCGCGCATAGCCGGCGCGAGCTGGTGTTCGCGATCGTCAGCAACGAGCTGCGCCCGCGCCAGCATGGCGTCGCCAAAGTCGCGCATGAACAGATGGTAAAGGCCCTCGCCGACTACCTCGACGGGCAAATCGCGCGGGACGCGCTGGAGGGACCTGCCCCGGAGGCTGCCGCCGAGACCGCCGCGGACGCGGCCGAACCTGCCGAACTCAGCGACGAGATGCCAACAGGCCATTCGGCCGATGCGCCCGCGGTGACCGAAGAGGTCATCCCCGAGGTAGAGGATGAGCCAACCGTGCCCGCTTCGGCGCCCTAGGGCGCTCCGTTAAAAGATCGCGTGGACTTCGATTTCGACGCGCACGTCGCGCGGCAGGCCGGCCACCGCGACCGTCGACCGCGCCGGTTTGTGCGTTCCAAAGCGCGCTTGATACACTTCGTTCATCGCCGCGAAGTCGGCCATGTCGCGCAGGTACACCGTCGTCTTAACGACGTCAGCCATGGTCGCGCCCGCGGTGGCAAGCAGCCCGGCGATGTTGGTCATCACTTGCGCCGTTTGTTCGGCGACGGTGTTGCCGACCACCTGCCCCGATGCCGGGTCGAGCGGAATTTGCCCGGAGCAGTAGAGAAATTGCGCGCCCGCAAGGCTCACCGCAATAGCTTGGCTATAGGGGCCAATCGCCGCCGGTGCCTGATCCGAATGGATGACCTTTTTTTCCATAGGCGAGAGCGTATCTCATAACCTCTCCCGTCGCGAGCGAGGCCAGCTTGGCAGCTGGCGGCGTTGCTCAATCGGCCCATACAACCAGTATGAGCCTCTTTCGCGCCTTGCCAGCTAACCAACCTGCCTCTCGCTCGCTCGGCCCGAGGTTATGAGATACGCTCTAGTAGGCGCAGTAGGGATTGAACCTACGACTTCCACCGTGTGAAGGTGGCACTCATACCGCTGAGTTATGCGCCCGAACCGGTGTTTGGTAGCCGATTGCGCGTTTGGTGTCAACCCGGGCTCGGCGCGCTACCGCTTGCGTTTTTCGTCAAAGCTAGCCGTCGCCTCGGAGGTTGGATTCCAATCGATGAGTTCAGCGGCGTCGAGGCGCTCTTCCCCCAAGTCGAGCTCCACGTCCGCCATGGCGGGCTTAGGTTCAATGGTGGGTGGCTTGGCGCGCACGGTCGCCGCCGATTGCGGGCGCCGCCCTGGAACAACGCTCGGCGCGCTCATCGCGGCGGCAGTTGGGTTGGGCGCGCTGACGCGACTCCATTGCGCAGACGGCCGCGCCACCACCGGACCGCGCGCGGCGGCCTCGGCGGCCTGGCTCGGGCGAACAGCGGGGACGGCAACCGTCGCCTCGGTTGGGCCAGCCTTGCTGCTACTCGTCGCCGCGCCCCAGGTTGCGGCGGGCACGCTGTGCGCGCCGGCGGTGCCAAACTGTGCCCCCCCGACATCGAGCAGCATCGCAGCCGAAATCTCGGTTGGCATGTGAGTTACGATGGTATCGAGATCGATCGCACCCATCACGGCCTCGGCGTCGGCCTTGCCTCCGGTCACCAACGCCCCCAGCAACTTTGCCCAGATGGCGCGAGGCAGATGAGCGGCCATCACCTCGGGCGTGATGTGGCGCAGGATATCGGCGGCGGTAAGAAAGCCCTCATCGCGCGCAATGCGCAGCGAGGTGAGCAAGAAAAGCTGTAGGTCGTTCATGCTTCACCCGTGCCGTTCGCGAGGCCAGCCGCCAGACATGCCCAGAGAATATTGTGTGGCAAATAGGTCACGAGCGTCTCAGTTGAAACGTGGGCGAGCACGGAGTCCGGGGTGAATTGGCCCGACTGCAGCGAGCTCGCGAGCAATTGCGCGAGCAGCTCAGGCGGCAAGTGCTCAGCCATGAGTTCGGGCGTGGCATGGGCCACGAGCGCTGCCGGCGAAATCACCTTGTGCGTGAGGCCCGCCTCTACCATCCGCGCAAGCCATCGGGCGCGAGTGTCATTGCTCATGCCTCGATCGTCGCATACGGTGATCACAATGTCGACATGGCGGCGCCAATGCGTTGCATATTCGCCGCGGTTGCCGCAACTTAGCGCCGATGGGCGCTTCCCAATCTCGTCATCGAGAGTCGTCAGGTACGGTGTTGTACCGACGTGTGGGCAACGACGTCGAAATTTTGCTCGTGCATCCGTCGGGAAACTTCAATCGCCGCGCGCCATGGGGCATTCCCAAGGGCCAGCCGCATGAGGGGGAAACCCTCGAAGACGCGGCGAGGCGCGAAACGTGGGAGGAGACCGGCATCGTGGTGGAGACGCTGCTGCCCATGGGGCTGGTCGAATACACGCGGTCGTCCAAGCGCGTCCATGCGTTTGTCGGCGAGGCGCCCGCGGGCGTCGTGCCGCGGTGCGCGTCGCACGAAGTCGACAAGGTGCAGTTCATTGAGCTATCGCGCGCCCGGCGCATAATGCATCCAGACCAGGTCATTTTTGTCGACCGCCTCATCGCGTTTCTTGCAGATCCTTTGGCGAGCTAGCTGGCCACCTACCCATAAGGGCAGCCGCCGGTAGCACGCTTAAAAAACAACGAATTTGTGAAACCGGCCCGGAGGTTGGTCGTAGTGAAGGTATCGAAGGCTGCCGCCGCGCAGCCGACCCTTCAAGGAGAACCCCATGGGCACTCAAATCGCATCACCTGCCGCCTCTGACAATTTCCTGTCTGCCTATTTCCGCGACTTAGCAGTCCAGCCGCTGCTTACCGCCGAGGACGAGCTATCGCTGGCCAAACAACTGGCTGATGCTGAAACACGGGCCTGGGCCGTGGTGCTCTCGTCGCGCACAATGGCGCGGTTTGTGGCTGTGACCTTAGGCGGCAAATTAGAGCCGCGCGTGAACTTCGCCCCGCTCGCAGCGGCCTATCAACTGCCGCGTGCCAATAAGTCGCAGCGCGGGGCGCGCGACGTCGTGCTCCGCCGCGAAATTCGCCAGACGGCGCGGCTGCTTCGCGCATCTGACCTCGACCGAAATCATATTGACTGGATCCTTCGCGAGTTGACCGCGCTTGGCCTCGCCGGGGATGTCAACGCAGCGGTCACGGCGTTGCCGACGCGGGTTCGGCCCGCCTCGGTGACTGCACGGCTGCCCTTGGTGCGCCAGCACTACCTTCGCGCCTCGCAAATCCGCGATACCTTCATCCGCAGCAACCTGCGCCTGGTCGTCACCATGGCCCGCCGCTTCGATCGCGGCGGTATGCCCTTGGCCGATCTAATTCAGGAAGGCAACTTGGGGCTGATGCACGCCGTGGGTCGCTACGATCACCGCCGGGCGCTGCGGTTTTCGACGTACGCATGTTGGTGGATTCGCCACGCCATTGGTCGCGCGCTCGCTGACAAGGCGCGTGCGGTGCGCATTCCGGTGCACATGCTCGAGGCGCAGGCGCAGCTACAAAAAGTTCAGCAACGCCTGACGGCCGAGCTTGGGCGGCCGCCGTCGCCACAAGAGGTCGCCAAAGAGGCGCGCGTGCCGCTCGCGAAGATCAACCAAATGCATCGCTACCTGCTCGGCAGCGCGATCTCGCTCGATCGCCCGGTTCACGACGACGACGACCGCACCATGGTGGACACGATGGCCGACCCCGCCAGCGATATCTCACCGGTTGATACCATGACGATGAGGTCGCTCGGTGACCAAATTTCTCAAATGGTCGAGCGGCTCTCGCCCATCGAGGCCGAGGTCATTCGCCAACGGTTTGGCCTGGCCGAGGACGACGAGCAAACCTTTCGCGAAATCGGCGATCGCCATCACCTCTCGCGCGAACGCATCCGCCAGATCCAAAACGCCGCGCTCGGCAAGCTGCGCAAGGCGCTAGAGCGCGAGCACCGCGGCGTCGTCGTCTTTTAAGCAAGCGGTGCACCCGTGACGAGCTCGACCTGCGCTCGCGCAACGCCAGGTGCGAGCTCGACGATCGCAAAGCCACCGCTCGGGGTTGGGTCGAACACGCCGAGCTCGGTGATCACGCGCGAGACGACGCCAACGGCGGTGAGCGGATAGGTGCAAGCCCCGACCAGCTTGGCCTCGCCATCCTTGGTCGCGTGATTCATTAAGACGATGATGCGGCGCGCGCCCGAGGCCAAATCCATCGCGCCGCCGATGCCAAGCATCTTGCCGCCGGGCACCGCCCAGTTGGCGAGGTCGCCACGCGCCGAAACCTGCATTGCACCTAGGATGGCGAGATCGACGTGGCGGCCGCGAATCATCGAAAACGATAGCGCCGAGTCAAACGTCGAGCCTCCGGGCAGGACGGTCACGGTTTGCTTGCCCGCATTGATGAGCTGCGGATCTTCCTCGCCATCATAGGGAAATGGCCCCATGCCGAGCAGGCCGTTTTCGCTGTGCAGCCAGGCGTGCCCCGCCGGCAAGTAGTCGGCGACTTGCGTCGGCAGCCCGATGCCTAGATTGACGATCGAGCCCGCCTCGATCTCCGCCGCCGCGCGCCGCGCCATGTCTTCTTTATTCCACACCATGGATGCTCCTATGCCTCCGGCCGAGGTCGGTTGGTCTTGAACTCGATATGGTTTTCGTGCTCGGGCACCTCGAGCACGCGGTGGACAAAAATGCCAGGGAGATGCACGTCGTCGGGATCGAGGTCGCCTAGGCCGCATACCTGATCCGCTTCGACCACGGTTGTGGTCGCCGCCGAGGCCATCAGCGGCGAAAAATTGCGCGCCGTGCGCCAAAAGCGAACATTGCCAAATGGGTCGGCACGGTGGGCCCGAATCAGCGCAAAGTCGGCGTGCAGCGCGTGCTCAAGCACATACTGCCGGCCGCCAAATTCGCGTGCCTCCTTGCCCTGCGCGACCACGGTGCCCGCGCCGGTCGGCGTGAAAAACGCGGCGATGCCCGCGCCCGCGGCGCGCATGCGTTCAGCGAGCGTGCCCTGCGGCGTCATCTGGACCTCGACGTCGCCGCGCGCCATTGCCTTGTGAAGATCCTCGTTGTTGCCAATGTAGCTGCAGATCACCTTGGCGACGATGCCCGCTTGCAGCCACGTCGCGAGGCCCTTGCCAAGGCTGCCCGCATTATTGGAGATGAGGGTGAGGCCCGTTACGCCCAGCGTGGGCACCGCGGCAATCAGCGCCTCGGCGTTGCCGCACAGGCCAAAGCCGCCGACCATGACGCGCATCCCTGATTGCAGACCCGCGAGGGCCTCCGCGGTCGACGCGCAAACTTTTTTCTGATGTCGTCCCATGCTCTCTCCTTAGGCCTTAGGCAAAGGCGGCGCGCGCCGCGGCGGTAAAGCGGGCCATGCCATCGGCAAGCTCGGCGCTGGTGATGCAAAGTGGCGGCGTAATGATGGCCGTCTGGCGCGAGGCATCGACATGGAGCGCCACATGGCGCGCCGCCAACTCGCGCGCGAAGGCCTGCCACGCCGGCAGCTCGGCGGTGATTTCGAGGCAGCCCATCAGGCCAAGGCTGCGCGCCTTGACCGCGCGCGGGGCGAGCGCGGCGGCGGTGGCCTGCAACGCTTGACGCAACTGCGGAGCTAGCGCTTCGGCATTTTGATACATGCCCTCGTCTTCGTACGCCGTTAGCGCCGCCACGCCCGCGGCGCATCCAAGCGGGTGCGCATAGTTGGTGAGGCCGCACGCGAGCACGACGTCGTCAAAATGGTCCGCGATGCGCTTGTGCACGATCACCGCCGACAGCGGCGCATAGCCGCCGGTGAGCGCCTTGGCCACCGTAATCATGTCGGGCACGACGCCCCAACGCTTGTGCGCAAACGGCAGCCCGGTGCGACCAAACCCGGTGAGCACCTCGTCGGCAATCAGCAGCGCGCCGTGTTTCGCGCAGGCGGCGGCGATTGCCGGCCAATAGGTATCGTGCGGGATATAGACGCCATTGGCGCCAGGCACCGGCTCGAAGATCGCCGCCGCAATGGTGCCGCGCCCTTCAAACGTCATGATCGCGTCGAGCTCGCCCGGACAGGTCGCCGCGCACGCCGCAGGCGCGTGGCCATGGGCACAGTGGTCGATCGAGCAATCGTTGACGTGAATCACGCCAGGCATCCCGGGCTCGGCCGCGATGCGTCGCCAATCGCCGGTAAGCGCGATCGCGCCTGCGGTGGCGCCGTGATAGCTGCGATAGCGCGAAATAAATTTATGCCGTCCCGTAAACTGGCGCGCGATCTTGAGCGCGTTCTCGTTGGCCTCGGCGCCGCCGAGCGCAAAAACACCTTGCTGTAACTCGGTCCTGCCAGCGCCAGCAGTTTTTCCGCGAGCTGGCGCTTGGCGGCAAACTCGGTGGACGGAGCGACCAGGCACAGCTCGCCGGCCTGCTTAATAATGGCGGCCGTGATGCCGGGGTGGCCATGGCCTGCATTGGCTTGATACGACAGCGCGCCGAGGTCGAGCCACGCTTGGCCGTCGCTGGTCGT
Organism: Myxococcales bacterium; assembly: GCA_016716835.1. Lineage (NCBI taxonomy): Bacteria > Pseudomonadati > Myxococcota > Myxococcia > Myxococcales > Myxococcales bacterium. The sequence goes on from JADJUW010000001.1 coordinate 984,977, forward strand.
AAAGTGCGCGCCGCGTCCGCCGGTCATGTGCTGCGGCTTGGCGTGGCGTTGCGCCGTCCACGTGTAGAAATAGGGATCTGGGCTCATGGGGTGCCTTTGCTTGCCGTCGCGGAGCCGGCAGCGAACGAATATATTTCGGGCGCCACGCCATTGATGAGGCCACTCTGCGCCCACAGCGTGCCCGCCGTCAGGTTCATCGCGATCGCGCCACACGTCGCCGCGCCGTGCGGATTAGCCGACGTCGAAATATTGGTGCAAACGGAATTGGGCCAGCCGTCGGTCGAGCCAAGGCGCCGCCACAAGTCGGTTAGGTCAGCGACGGGCGTGTGCTCGATGCTGCTCGTTAACCAATCATAGCGCGCTTGCGTGGTGCTCGTAGGTGGCACCTTAGAAGCCGCCGCGACCTCAGGATGCAGACAATGATTGGTGTGCCAATAACTCTGCTTGGGCTCGCGGCGGCTGTCAAATAGCACCTCGCGCCGCTGCCCCGAGGTTTCGATGCCGAACGCCTCGGTGGCATCGGCGACAAAATAGTGATGCCCCGAACCGACCGGGCTGGCTTTCAAGACCTCAAACGCGGCACGTGCGGTGGTTTCGCGCAGCGCGCGACGCACGATGGCCGGCCACACCAGGCCAACCGTCGCATCGGTCGAGAACAGATTATTGATGCAGACGCCGACGTTGTATTCATTCATGCCGGCGAGGCCCAGGCAGCCCGTGAGACCAAGCAGCCACGCCGCCGGCGCCGGGCCCGCGCTCGGCACATGCAGCATCATCACGTACGGAATTGCCGTAGCGTGCATGTCCCAGGTCTGGCCGAGCAAGGCGTCGCCACCCGCGGTTGACCACACCACGCTGCAGCCGCCCGGATCGCCCGCGTCGGCGGTGCTAGGCTGTGCCCCACGGGAGGCGGTCGCGTCTGCATAGTGGCTAGGTACCGCCAGGCCGCGCGCGCGCAATTCCGGCGCCCATTGCCAGTCCGCTTCCGTGGGCGACAGATCGCGCAAGTCGGTATAGTGGTTGGCGATTGCGATGTCCTCGGGCGATACCCGTGCGCCCTCGGCGATGCCGCATAGTTCATCGTACAGCGCCGCATCAACGTGGCGTAGCGCCACGAGATGTGGTCGGGCAGCGCGGCGCGCGGCCTCCACCGAGGCAAAGCCGCCGACGCGTGTGCACAAGTAGCCGCGAATTTCGGCAAGCGCCGCGATCTCATGACGAAACGCCTCGCCGTGCGCCCTGCCCCACTGCGTCGGCGTATGTCCGGGTTGGTAGTGCAGCGTGCGCATAGGCGACCTAGCGCAGCTCCTCGGCGACGGCGCCAGCCAGGCGCGACGCGGCCGCCATGGCTTCATCGAGCTTGGGCGCAATAACGACTGTGCCATTTGGGTAGCGGCGCGTGTGCAAGCCGCGCCTTGCGAAGGCCTCCACGACTTTGCCGGCATCGGCGCCGGCCGCAATCGTGCGGTATAGGCCCGCGCCGTGGTGGGCATAGCGTCCCTCGAGCGCGCCGAGCGCGCGATCCAGCGCAACCACGCCAGCCGCGACATCGATCGTGCGCGCCGCGCGCAGTTGATGATAGTGGCGAATTAGCGAGAGCTCATCGCCATCCCACGTCGACACCAACGCCATCGGCGTCGATACGAACCACTTCGGCGTACAGTGGACATAGCCCGTCTGGCCGCCCGACCACCACAACATGACGTCGGGCATCAGGCCCGAACTGGGGCTGAGAAACGCGCCCTGCCCGCTGCGATAGAGCGCAGTCGTCGTCTCGACGGCCACCATTGGCACGCCAACCTCACGCGCAAGCACCGCGAGGCCTTCGAGGTATTCTGGTGGCAGCACCCACCCGGTGCGCTCCTGCACCAGTTCATAGTAAAACCCGATAATGTCATCGGCGCCATGCTCGGCAATGGTGGCGCGCAACGCCGCGAGCGCCGCCTTGGCGCCGACGGTCTGAGGATGCGGCACGCGGGGCCAGCGAAAGTGGCCGGGGCCGCCATGGTGCAGCGACGGATCCGACAGCGAGCGCGTCGAAGCGATGGTATGGCCGACGTAGCCGCCCTCGAGTCCGATCGCGAGATTGGCCTTCTTGCGGGTGCAGCGCAGCAAGCGCAGCGATTTGTCAAAGCTTTCGTCGCGGCTCGATGTGAGATACAGATGCTGCATCTCGGGCACGATGGCGCCCAACCACTCGATCGCGCGCACGATGCCCGGCGTGACGTAGTTGAGCACCGTCAACTTGTTAACCGTCGGGCCATACAGCGCGCCCGCGCGCTCCGCCGCGACCAGGCTCGCCGTCGGGTGCGCAAATGGATCGATCAGGCCGTTGCCGATGTCGATCGCGACGTGTTCGGCCGAAGGCGCTGCCGTCGCCTTTGGCGCTAACCCGCGATCGGGCGCAAACGCGCCGAGCGGGATGCGATAGTAAATGGCTTGCCCTTCTGGATCGGCGTATTGACCATTGAGCACGTTGACGACATGCGCGCCAAAGACGCGATTGAGATGCGTCATCTGCGCGGTACGGCCGACGCGATTGCGCCCCGTGACGTAGGCGTAGCGCAAGGTGCCGTCGGCGCGGCGACACGACTTCGCGGCGCGGAGCTGCAATTCTTTGAGCTTGCGGCCGACGCCGGCGTTTTGATAGCGCGGCGCGACGGTGATGGACGCGGAGTACATCGTGTTTTGCTTGCCGAGCATGACGTCTTCGCTCGGGCCTTCGACATCTGCCGAATGCTCTAGCGGCGCGCCGATGGCAAAACCGACGAGCTGCCACGTGCCGCTGGCGCTCTTGGCTTCGCAGATGATTGCCGACCCCTCTGCGTCTTGCAAGGCGGCGCGAATCTCGGCCGGCGGCGTGCGCCGCGCTGGCTCATAAACTTGATACTCGATATCCAAGATCGCCGGCAAGAGGTCCATCGCCTCGCTGCCCGTGATGTCGCGGTAGCGCAGCTCGACGTCGTTGTCAGCCGCCGCCGTTGCCGGCGCCGGAAAGTCGTCCCACTCAGGCGCCTTCTTGCCCGGATGCGCATCGAGCCACGCCAGCGAGCGGCGAATGGCGTCAAACAGCAAATCAATTTCGCGCGCGTAAAACGTCTCGGACAAGCGGTACCGCACGGTCTTGGTGCCAGCGGCAAAGGCGATGGCGCCGCGCCAGAACCGCTGCGCGAGGAAGGCCTCGAGCAACGCCGGCGTTGGCACATCAAACGCCAGCGCATAGCCGGTCGCGCGCGGGTATTGCACTAGGTGCGGAAAGGCGGCCGCGATATCAGCGAGCTTGGGGCGCACCAACGCCTCGATGCGCGCCGCCGCGTGGCCCGTCGACATCATCTCGGCGTGCAGGCGCCCGCGCACCAACGACGCGCCGTGCGTCGGCACCGGCTCGGGGTCGTCAAAGCGGCTCATCACGACGCCAACCTGCGCGCGCTTGGCAAACGTCACGGCATCGGGATAGTCAGGTTGGCCGCGGCTGGTGAGCAGGCGAAACATGGAGTGCCACGCAAATGGCCCGCCCAGGCCAAAGCCAACTTGCACCTCGTCGAAGACCAAGAACGTGTCGTGAAAGCGTGTAAGCAAGCGCAGCGCGCGATAGAAACGCTCGGTCGCATAGCGATCGCCGCCTTCTGATTGCATCGGCTCGATGATCACGCAGAAGTAATTTCCCGTCGCGAGTTGCTGATGGGTCGCCAGCAGCGATCGGGCATCTTGCGCCAGCAGCGCATCGTCATCCGCGGCAAAGCGCTCGAGTTCCGCGGCATCGCCCGAGGCGCAAGCCGCATAAAACCCCGAGGGCGCGGCGGGCTCGACGCCGGGATGATTCCACACCGGAAACGGCATGAACCCAAGCTCATAGCCGGCGAGCTCAAACGGCGCACGCTTGCTCGGGCTATGCGTCGCATGCAGCGACAGCAGCGTGCGGCCGTGAAAGCCACCTTCGAACGCGAGCACGCGATTTGCGAGGGGCCGCGTGCAGTTGAGCTTGCACAGCAACATCGCCTTCTCGTTGGCCTCGGCGCCCGACGCGACAAACGTTACGTGCGGCACGCCCGAGACTAGCTGCCTCAACGTCTCGGCAAAGGCCTCGGTCTCGTGGCAATCAGGGGCGGTGGTGTCGCGCGTCGACATCACCGTGTCGCGAAACTCGCCCTCGACGAAGGCCTTGACCACAAGGTCTTCCGAAAAACCGCCGCAAACGGTTGCGGTCTGCGACATGCTATCGAGGATGGAAAGCGGCTCGTCGTCGACAGAGACAAACCACGGTCCCGACGAACGCAGGTGGTCAAAGACCGGCAGCTTCTTTTCTTTGGCGATGCGGTCGCCGGCGTAGAGCCGTTCGATCCATGCCGCGGACGTTGGCAGGTGGCCGCCAGCTGGGCGACGCAGCCCCGACGGCCGCGGCGCGTCGACCAGCGATCGCGCCAGCTCGCTGCGCTCTTCGCGGTCGTGCTTGTCGGCCAGCGCGTCGAGATCCGGCGCGGGCAACAGCGCGACCAACTGCGCATTCGGCACCAGGCTGCCCGAGGTCTGCGTCAGCATGGCCACGGCGCTCACCGCGCTGCGATGCGCAAACGCGCCGCCTGGTCGGTAATTGCCGCTCTTGCCAACGCCGCCAAACGGCAGGCGTGGGCTGGCGAGATTTGTCGATCGATTGCTGTTCCAAATGCCCGCTCGCGCGCGCGCCGCGAGGCGGCCGATGCGCCCCGCGTCGTCAGAGAAGACCGCGTTGGCAAAGCCGTACGGGCTGGCGTTCAGCACCTGCACGACCTCGTCTTCGTCGACAAACGTCTCGACGCAGAGGTCGGGGCCGAACACCTCGATATCGGTATAGCCCGCGACGTGATGGACGCCGTCGGGCAGCCGGTGCACCGAGGCGGTGAGGTAGGCGCCGCCAGGCCGCACCTCGCCCTTGACGACCGCTTCGGCACCGGCGCGAACCGCGCGGTCAGTGGCCGCGACCACTTTGTCGCGCGCGCCAAACGTGGCCAGCGGGCCCGCAAACGCCTTCGCGTCATCGGGATGACCAAATGGCAAGAGGCGCGCCGCATGCGCCAGCGCGTCGATGAACTTCGGCGCGATGTGCTTTTGCACCAACACGCGGTCGGTGCAGGTGCAACGCTGCCCCGCCGACAGATAGCCGCCGATCAGAATCTCGTGCACCGCTTGCCGCAACGAGGCGTCGTCAAACACGATCGAGACGTTCTTGCCGCCCATCTCGAGCGCGACCAGCAGCTCGGGCCGCGCCGCGGCGGCCGCGTTGATCTTTAGGCCCACGTGCGACGAGCCGGTAAAATAGAGGCCGTGCACCAACGGGTTGGCGATGAGCGCCTCGCCGACGGCGGCGCCGCCAAGGACGACGTTGAGCACGCCCGGTGGCAAGTTGGCCGCCTGCGCCGCCTGCGCATAACGCTGCCCGGCGAGCGGCGTGATGTCAGACGGTTTAATGACAACCGCATTGCCGGCGAGCAGCGCGGGCACCGCGTAGGCGTGACAGAGGTGCAACGGGAAGTTGTAAGGGCCGATGACGCCGACCACACCGAGGGGCTGATAACGCAAGGCCTCGCCCGGCGCGACCGCGCCCTCTTTGAGATCTTGATCGATGGCGGCTTTGCTGAGATCGAAACGGCCGAGCAGCGCGGCGACTTCCTGTTTCGCCTCGACGCGCAGCTTGCCGGTTTCCAGCACGATGGCGTCGACGAGGTCGGCCTGCATCGCCGCAATCGCCTCGCGAAAGGCCATCAGCTTGGTAAACCGTTGGCCGCGCGAAAGCGCCGCCCATGCCGGCTGCGCGGCCGCGGCGGCCTCACACGCGGCCCCCGTCGCCTCGGCATTCCACGGCGCGGAAAACACCACGGCGCCATCGGCCGCGGGGTTCTTAGATGTCAGCATCTCGCCCGTTGGCAGGACGAATTCTCCCCCGATAAAATTGCCTAGTGCGCGCACCCATGTTGGGTACTCCGGCCCCTTAGGACGGTCAAGTAAATCCCGTTCAACTTCCTGGGCAACATCAACTCGTACGGGGCTGCCACAAAGCGACGGCGCCGGCCATACGGGCCTCACCTGCCTCATCAGGTAAACGACTGAAAACGTGAGGAAATTTGCAACGCCTTGGCGATCTTCGGTATATAGCCGCCGTGGAGATGCTCGCCTTTGTCGCAGGTCCGGAACTCGGACGGCAGGTGCGTCTCACCGGCGACTCCTACACGCTTGGGCGGCGCACCGACTGCGAAATCTTTATTCCGGATATGCGGGTGTCGCGCCACCACGCGCGCGTGTTTCGCGACGGGGCGTCGTGGTTTGTCGAAGACCTCGGGTCAAACAATGGGACGTTTCTCAACAACGTGAGGCTCGCGTCACGACGCGAACTCGGCGGTGGCGCCTTGCTGCGGGTCGGCCAGCATGTGCTGGAGTTTCGCGTGCGCACGGTGCAGCCAGCCCCAGGGCCACGCACGTTGGTTGGCGAGCGCGCCGACGCCGAGATCACGACCGGCATGACCACCCCCAGCTCGCTGATGGGGTATTTCTCAAATGTCCCCAATCTCGAGCGGCGCATGCGCGTGCTGACGGCGTTGCTCGAGGCCTCGGCGCATACCGCCGATCTGGCGAGCCTTTGGCAAACCCTGGGCGAGCAGCTCGCCTTGATGTGGCCCGATTCCGTGCACGTTGCGATCATGGTCCGCGAGGCCGACGAGGCGCTGCAAATAAAGTTTCAGCGCAACCTCGGGACGACGGAGCTGGTGCTGCCCAGCCACTTGCCGGGCTATCTCGCGACCAATCCGCAGGCGGTGCTCCTCACCGATAGCGGCCTCGGCCGTTCGCCGGCCGGCTATGCCATCGCGGCGCCGTTGCGCGTCACCGTCGCCGGCGATGCGCCCGCGCACGCCTCGGTCGGCATTATCTATATAGAGGCACCCTCGCCTCACTTTCGCGACGTCGATGTCGAATTGCTCCAAAGCATCAGCGCGCATGCCTCGTTGGCGATGAGCGCCTTGCGCATGCAACACGATCTTGGGCGGCAAAAGCGCATGGAGCTCGACCTCGCCATGGCGCGCCAGATTCAACGCTCGCTGCTGCCCAAGTCGCCGCCGCACGTGGTGGGCCTAGAGTTCGCGGTGCATTACGAGCCTGCCTATCAGGTCGGGGGCGATTTTTACGATTTCATCTGGCTCGACGAGACGACGCTGGCGTTCATGGTCGGCGACGTCGCCGGCAAGGCGGTCGCCGCCGCGATCTATATGGCGCGCCTCACCTCCGAGATCCGCTCGCGCGCCGGCATTGCGCGCTCGCCGGCGCGGCTCGTGGCGCGGGTCAACAAAGAGATGTTTGCGCTCGGCGAGGACGGCATGTTCGCGACGCTGCTCTATGGCACCTATGATTTGACCACGCGAACGATGGTGTTTACCAACGCTGGCCACTGTCTGCCGTTGCTCAAGCGCGGCGATCGCGTGTTTTCGCTCGAGAGCGAGCGGGCGCAGGTGCCGCCGCTGGGCGTGATGCCTGACCCGGAAGTTGGCGAGGCGCGGGTAACGCTTGAGCTTGGCGACATGATTTTCTTGGTCACCGACGGCATCTTAGAAGCGGAGAACGAGCCGGGCAGCTACTACGGCCTGCGCCGGCTCGTGCGCCGCATTGCCTCAGCGCGAGGGAACGTCGAAGACGTCGCGAAGGCGGTGTTGCAGGATATGGATAGCTTTACCCGCCAGCGCGCCGCGCGCGATGACGTGACGCTGCTGGGCATGTCGGTCGGCGACCGCCGCGCCCGGCGGCAAACCGATACCCTGCCCGGCCTGGTGCAAGGCTCGGCGGGCGATGACATCGCGCCAAGCGATCAAAAATGAACCTGACTCAAGCCTGGGCCCACGGCGGGTCGCCGGGTCAATCACCGGACTGATCTGAGCGGGCGATGGCCTTGCAACCCAAAATACGTTGTGGCATACGTTGGGGCCCGCAGCGATTGGCCCCTGCAAGCGCGACGGCAAAACCCTCCTTGGGGAATGAATTTATGGCGAAAAAAGGCAAATCAGGTCGCGAACTCATTCGGTTGGTTTCAACTGCCGATACGGGGTTCTTTTATGTCACCTCTAAGAATCGCAAGCGGACGCCCGATAAGCTCGTCTTGAAAAAGTACGACCCCGTCGCGCGCAAGCACTGCGAATTTAAAGAATCCAAGATCTAAGATCTTACTAAGCGAGGACGCCATGTCACGTATTTGTCAAGTAACCGGAAAATCGCCGCTCGTCGGCAACAACGTCAGCCACTCCAACCGCCACACCAAAAAGCGCTCGGAGATTAACCTCATCAGCAAGCGCCTGTGGTTTGCCGAGGAAAAGCGATGGCTCTCGCTGCGCCTTTCGGCCCGCGCCCTGCGCACCATTAACAAAAATGGTCTCGCCTCGGTGGTTGCCGACATGCGTCGCAACGGCCTGAAGATCTAGGCTCTCGCATTATCAACGGCTCTAACCGGGCCTCTCGCCGCGCGGCTTTCGCTGACGCGGCGTTTGCATTTGTGTGTAGTGTCGAGTGGTAATGCATCGTCGAATCGTCGTCGCCTTTTTTGTCCTGTCTGCTCTGGGCGGCTGCCGCGCGCGCGTCACGCCATTGACAGGATCGCCGGAGCAGTTCTGCGAGGCGCTTGATGCCAGCGACTACGGCACCGCGCAGCGCATATTGCGGCGAGACCATGCGCGGGCGATGGAGGCGGCAGGGTTCTCGGAGTCTTCCCCAGCAGCCGTCGAGACTCAGGTTGCGGTAGATGCCGTGGTGGAGTTGCTGAAGGCGGAGAGATGCGCTAGCCGCATTGAGGTGGCCACTGGGGTCATTCGCACCGAGCCGCCAATCAAGAAAATCAGGTTTTCCGCCACCGGGCATCACCACTGTGTCGTCGAACTCTCCTTTTCTCAGTCATTTCCGATTCAGCTACGCTGCGAGCAACGCCGCCCGACGCCAATGCCAAGGCCGCCGTCGCGGTAAGACAGCGAGGTGGCGATTGGGCTAGGATGCCGCCATGCGCATCTCTTGGCTATTGCTTTACTGCGGCATGGCTGGTGCCGCCTGCCAAAAGGGCGCGCCGAGGTCGCCGACCGCGCTACCCGCTATTGAGGTGGTCCCGGGGCTGCGCGACCTTGCACCGCCGACGTCGTTGCTCGATGTCGATCTGGCACCAAGCGGCGCATGGCGGGTCGCCGTCGCGCACCGCACGGCGTCGCGCAATCAGGTTGAGATCATCAATCTTCAAACTCCTGACGCCGCCGCGCAAGTCGTCGAAGATGCCCAGTGGGCGGCGCTGGATCCCGGGCGAGACAGCATTCTTGTCGCGGCGCCGCCGGCGGGTGCGGATGCGTCGCGGTTGGCCACGCTGCCCGAGCTGCGCCTTTCGCTCGTTGATGCCACCGGTGGCGAGACGTGCGGGCTTACGCTTGAGGGGACCGGCCGCATGACCACCTCCGCGATGGCCGCGAGCGAGCACGGACTGGCATGGTCCGGTGAGGTGACCGGCGCGTTGCGGGCGGGTGCGCATCACGTAACGGCGTCGCAAGATGGCGATGCCGTCGTCGTCCTGATGTCGCGCACGTGCGAAGTAACCGGCGTCTCCATGCTGGCGGGGCCCGATTTTGAGAGCGTGATTGCGCTGAGCGCGTGGCCCGGGCGCGGTGCGGAGGCGCAGGCGGATTGGCTCATCATTGGGCGTTTCGCCACGCGCGCGCTGCTTGCAACCACGCCCCTCGACCACCGCCCCGTGGCCCGGGCCTCGGCGCGGCGTGGTGGCACGTCCCATTCGATGGTGGCCGCGGTGTTGTCGCCGGTGGGTGAGGTGCAGTGGACAACCACGCTTTCAAGTACCGCGCCCCTCTTTGCAGCCGCGGTACGGGTCGCCCCAAGCGGTGAACGCGCGGCGATCGCCGGCACCATGCGTGGCGGCGCGGTGATCGTCGATGGCGGCAGCGAGCGCGAACTTGCGGCCACGGCCGCGGCGGGCGATGGCTTTGTATGGGAGCTTGGCCGCAATGGCATGACGAAGGCTATCAGCCGCATGGCGCTGCAGGAGGGCGCGTCGGTTGCGGGCTTGGTGGCGCGCGGCGAGGCCTGGCACGTCTTAGTCGCCGATGCCAGCGGCGGCTTTGTGGCTCGCGCCGGTCGCGAGGCGTGGGACAACATCCTGCGCCTGGAGGTACCAACGCCAGCCGCGCTGTGGCTGGCGCCAATCGTCGCAAGCCGAACGCTGTTGCTGGTCAGCTATGACGGCAAGAACCTGCGATGGCAGGGCTTAGACCGAGAGCAATAAGCGCTCGGGTTGCTCGATGCGCTCTTTGACGGCGACCAAGAATGACACGGCTTCTTTGCCGTCGACGACGCGGTGATCGTAGGTCAGCGCGAGGTACATCATCGAGCGAACCTTGACTTCGTCACCGATGACGACCGCGCGCTTGACGATGTTGTGCATACCCAAAATTCCGGTTTGCGGAAAATTGAGCAGCGGCGTCGACATCATCGAACCGTAGATGCCGCCGTTGGTGATCGAAAACGTGCCGCCGATGAGGTCTTCCATCGCCAGCTTGCCGGTACGCGCCTTTTCGGCGAGCTGGCCAATGCCTCCTTCGATTTCGGCAAACGACAGCGCATCTGCGTCGCGCAGCACCGGCACTACCAAGCCCTTGGGCGTGGAGACGGCGACGCCGAAGTCGTAGTGGTGCTTGTAGATGATCTTGCTGCCATGGACCTCGGCGTTGACGCCGGGAAAGAGGCGGGATGCCTCGACGCAGGCCTTCACAAAGAACGACATAAAGCCGAGCTTGACGCCGTGCTGCTTCTCGAAGCTGTCTTTAAAGCGCGCGCGCAGCTCCATGACCGCCGTCATATCGACCTCGTTGAACGTGGTGAGCGACGCGGTTTCGTGCTGCGCTTGCACTAGGCGCTCGGCGATGCGCTTGCGCAGCGGCGACATTTCGATGACCTCGTCGCGCTCGTCGACCTGCAGCGGCGCCTCGGGCGCGGCGCTCGCGACTTTGCTGGTCGCGGCGGGCAGCGCGTTGTTGTGGCGCGCGACCTGACGCTGCGACGGCGGCAGCTTAAGCAAGGCGTCGCGATTCAAGGCGGAGCCTGCGCTGGTCGTCGCGACGCTCGCGGCGGCGGTTTTGGCTGGTGAGGCCGCGCCGTTGCTGCTCGCGGTGGCGGGCTTCGCAGCCGCAGACGCAGCAGCTGCGGGCGCTGCCGCCACCGTTGCTGCTTTGGGTGCCGCTGCGCTGCCTTTGGCGCCAGCGGCAACCTGCCCCAACACCTCGCCGACTTTCACCGTCGATCCAACGGCTGCGCGTTGTTCCGATAGCGCACCGGCCACCGGCGCCGGCAGCTGCACCGTAATCTTATCGGTTTCCAGCTCAAGCACGTTCTCATCGGCCGCGACCGCGTCGCCGACGTTTTTAAGCCAGCGCCCTACGACGGCCTCGGTGATCGATTCGCCAAGTGGTGGAACAATTAAATCAGCCATGCTTTTGTCCTATCTCAACTATCGGTCGTGCCAAGCGGCTAGGCGGCGGAGGAAACCTTGCCAAATGCCGCTGATAAAATGCGTTCCTGTTCGATCGCGTGCGCCTTATGCGAGCCCGTCGCAGGGCTGCCGCTGTCATCGCGCGAAATGGCGGTGACAGCTTTCCCGGCCAGCGCGCTAAGCCGCGGCACGGTAAAGAATTGCGCGCCCATGTTGCCGGGCTCGTCTTGCACCCAGATGAATTCCTTGGCCTTGGGCATGGTCGCCAACGCGGCTCGAAGCTCGGCCTCGGGCCAGGGATAGAGCTGCTCCATGCGCACGATGGCGGTGCTCTGGGCTCCGCGCGCCGCCCGCGACTCCGCCAGCTCGTAGTAAATCTTGCCGCTGCAAAACACCACGCGCTCGCAGGTCTTGCCGGGCGCCGGATCGACCATGACGTTTTGAAAGCGGCCACTGGTGAGGTCCTCGATCGGGCTCGCCGCCGCCGGCAAGCGCAGCAAGCTCTTGGGCGTCATCACGATGAGGGGCTTGCGCCACGGCCGCATGATTTGGCGGCGCAACAAGTGAAACATCTGCGCCGTGGTCGTCGGTTGCACGACTTGGATGTTGTCCTCGGCGCACGATTGCAAAAACCGCTCGAGGCGCGCGCTTGAGTGCTCAGGGCCCTGGCCTTCGAACCCGTGCGGCAAGAGCAGCACAAGGCCGCTGAGGCGATTCCATTTGTCTTCAGACGCGACGAGAAATTGGTCGACGATGACCTGCGCGCCGTTGGCAAAATCGCCAAACTGCGCCTCCCACATCACGAGGTGATCAGGCGCATCGAGCGAATAGCCGTATTCAAAGCCCATGACGCCGGCCTCCGACAGCGGGCTGTCAAAGACCTTGAACGCGGCGCCGCCCTTGCCAAAGCCAAGCAGGGTGTTGTGCTCAAGGCCGGTCTTGATATCGGCGAGATGTGCATGGCGATGCGAGAAGGTGCCGCGCGCCGAGTCTTGGCCGCTGAGGCGAACATTGGTGCCCTGCCTAATGAGCGAGCCATAGGCGAGCATCTCGCCCATGCCCCAATCGATCGGACGCTCGCCGCGACCCATTTGGGCGCGTTGCTCGAGCAAGCGCAGCAGCTTAGGGTGCGGTGAGAAGTCAGCCGGCACCGCGGTTAGCTGCGTCGCAATGGCGAGCAGGTCCTCGCGCGAGACGCCGGTGTCGACATCGCCTGCCGCGGCGTAGGGACCGCCCGCAAAGTTTTGCCACACGCCAGCCATGGCCTGCGTGCGCGGCCGGCGGCTTTGCGACTTGCCGGCGGCGAGCTCGACCTCGAGCGCGGCATGGCGAGTGGCGACCATGGTCTTGACGTCGGCGTCGGCCAGCACGCCGTCGGCGGTGAGCACGTGGCTATAAAGCTCGACCACTGATGATTTTTGTTGGATGCGGTCATACATGAGCGGCTGGGTAAACCCGGGCTCGTCCATCTCGTTGTGGCCGTAGCGGCGATAACAGTAGAGGTCGATGATGACGTCGCTCTGAAACAAGTGGCGGTACTCCATCGCCATGGTGACGACGTGGGCCACCTCGTCGAGGTCCTCGCCATTGACGTGCCAAACCGGCACGTCGACCATCTTGGCGATGTCGGTGCAATATGGCGTCGAACGCGCCTCCTGCGGTGACGCGGTAAAGCCGACCTGGTTGTTGACGACGACGTGCAGCGTGCCGCCAGTGCGATAGCCCGGCAGGCCCATGAGATTAAAGCACTCGGCGACGAGGCCTTGGCCGGCGAACGCGGCATCGCCATGCACCAACACGCCAAACGTGCTGCCCTGCTGCCATTCGCCGCTGCGCGATTGCTTGGCCCGCACGCGGCCGAGCACGACGGGATCGACGGCTTCGAGATGGCTGGGGTTAAAGGCGAGCGACAGGTGCAGCTTGCGGCCGTCGGCGTAGGTACGATCGGTCGAATAGCCGAGGTGGTATTTCACGTCGCCGCCGCCGAGCTGCGCCTCGGGCTCGACGTCTTCAAATTCCGAAAAGATATCGCGCGCCGGGCGCTTCAAAATGGTTTCGAGCGCGGTCAGCCGGCCGCGATGCGCCATGCCGATGACGGCCTCTTTGCTGCCTAGCTCGCTGGCGCGCGTGAGCGCGAGGTCGAGCAGCGGCACCAAGGACTCGCTGCCCTCCAGCGAAAAGCGCTTCGTGCCGGGATACTTGACGTGACAGAAGCGCTCGAAGCCTTCGGCGTTGACGAGATACTGCAGCATCGTGCGGCGAACGTCGGCGGCGAGCGGCGTGATGTGCCTGGTCTCCATCCGTTCGGCCAACCAGCTACGGCGGCGGGCGTCGGGGATGTGCATAAATTCAAGGCCCAACGCGCCGGCATAGGTCTGTTTCAAAAATCGTTCGAGCTCGCCGGCGGACTGACCCGAAAAGCCGGCCAGCGGCAGCGAGACCTCGTCATCTGGCGCCAGGCCCCACTCGCCCAAGGTTAGCTCGGGCGCAGCAGGTGGTTGCATGAGGCCAAGCGGATCGAGCTCCGCGATGAGATGGCCATGGGAGCGAAACGCGTTGATCAGCGAGGCGACGGCGCCGCTGCTATTTTTAAGCGCACGCAGCGCGCGACGCGTGCGGCGGCCATTGGATGGGTTGGTGCCATTTAGCACCGCGGGTTGATCCAGCGTGACAGTTGGAAAGCGGCCGCGCAAAGAAGGCGCCGCCGCGCCCGCTTCTTCGCTCGCCAGCAGCTCGCGCCAACTTTCATCGACGCTGGCTGGATCGTTGCGGTAGGTGTCGTAAATTTCGTCGAGAAATCCCCGCGAAGCTGCGAGGCCCAGCAGGTCTTGTGGCATGGCAATTCTATTGTAATCCGCCTGTCCGGGCCCGCACATGCAGGCCAGGGGTTTTTGTCGCGAATTTCAGGAGTTGCGCGCGAACCGGGGCACAGTCGCTATCGCGTGGTTGGCGCCTGGACCCGCTCGCCCGCAAGCGCTCGCAGGTAGCGCCGAATCGTTTCGGCCAGGCCCAGATAAAGCGCATCGGCAATAAGCGCATGGCCAATGGAAACTTCTTTAATATTAGATATTTGCGTAGCCATTCGGGGCAGATTTCGCAAGTCGAGGTCGTGTCCCGCGTTCACCCCAATGCCCTGCTGTGCCAAGACGGCGCAGCTGGCGGCAAGCTGGTCAAAGGCGCGGTCCTCGTCAGGGCCCCCAAACGCCGCCGCATAGGGTTCGGTGTACAGCTCGACGCGATCGACCCCAGTTGCGGGGACATTGGCCATGGCGCCGGGCACCGCGTCCATGAAGATCGCGGTGCGAATGCCACGCCCGCGCAGGCGCGTAATGATGGGTGCGATAAGCCCTTGGTCGCGTGGGAGGTCCCACCCGTGGTCGCTAGTGATTTCACCAGGCGATACCGGCACCAAGGTAAATTGATCGACGCGCAGCTCGTCAGCGAGGTCGATGAGCTCGGCGCGCGCATCGCCCTCCAAATTGAACTCGACGCCGCGCTCGGCGCAAAGCGCGCGCAGCGCGATGACGTCGTCCTTGCGCGTATGGCGGTTGTCGGCGCGCCAATGCAGGGTGATGCCATGCGCGCCGGCGTCGAGGCAGGCGCGGGCCGCCACCAGCGGCGAGGGGTTGTCGTGGCCGCGCGAATTGCGCAAGAGCGCCACCTTGTTGAGATTGACCGAGAGGGCGATGGCCATGAGATCCTCGTTTGCGATGGCTAGATGGAGGTTCGCAGATAGGCAATGGTGTCGGCCAGCGTGACCAGTGGATCGCGCGGCGCGAACGCAAGCTCGCGCATCGCCTTGCTCGAGTCGAACCACCAATAGTGCTGGCTCATTTCGACCGACACCCGATCCATGGTCGGCGTCTTGGCGAGACGATCACTGACAAATTCAAGCGCCGAGGCACCCCAGCGCGACAGCTTGTCCGGCAATTTCACGAGCGGCGGCGTGACGCCCGCCATGCGCGCCGTCTTGCCAAAAAATTCCGCGGCGGTCCAATTGGGGCCACCGAGCAGATAGCGCTGCCCTGCCTTGCCGGCGACGAGCGCGGTGACCACCGCGGCCGCGGCGTCGCGCGCGTCGACAAAATTAACGCCCCCGCTGGTGAGCGTTGGAATCTGCCGATTCATCAGCTTGCGCACGTCGCCGGTTGACGATAGCCGCCGATCGCCTGGGCCAAGCAGCAGCGACGGATTCACGCACACCACCTCAAGCCCCAGCTTGGCACCGAGATCAAATGCGAGCGTCTCCTGGTAGATCTTTGACGCATAATACGGCCAGCCCGCGACGGTTTCGGTCGCATACGGGAAGGTTTCGTCAAACACTTGTGGCGACTTGCTCACCGCGATCGTGCCCGAGGTCGAGGCGACGATCACGCGCGTAACGCCTGCGGCCTTGGCGGCGTGCAGGACGCGGCGCGTGCCGTCGACATGCAAGCGCATCATGGTCGTCGCGTCATCGGCCTTGCGCGACACCATGCCGGCGAGATGCAAGACCGCGCGGTGGCCGGCAAAAGCCGCCGCCAAATCGGCGTGCATAACGTCACCAGCCAAAGGCGTGCAGCCCAAGGCTGACAGCGGCGAAAGGCCGCTGCGCGCCATCGCCGTTACGGCATAGCCGTGCGTGCGCAGCGACGCACAGACGTGCTCGCCAAGAAAGCCAGAGGCACCCGTCACGACAACGCTCGTGGTCATGTGGATTCTCCTGGCTTATCAGCCGTCGCTGCGGGGGCGCGCCCGCTTGGCCCGAGCATCCACGCCGAGCCTTGTGGGACCAAGCCGCGTACGATGCCTTCGACGTGCGTGGTGATGGCGCGATAGCCCGTCGCCTTGGATTTGCCGCTGGCGATCGCCGCCGCCTGCGCATAGTCCATGAATGGGCCAATATGGGCGGCAACGTCGCGATGTTTGGGCAGATAGGCCCCCCTAGGTAGCGCGCGGTGGGTGCCATCGAGGAACATCGGCAAGATGCCGCATTTGTTCTGCATCGCGAGATAGCCAAGCGACGGCTTGAAATCGATCATTTCGCCAGTTTCCGAGCGCGTGCCCTCTGGGAAAATCAGCAAGATATAGCCATTGCGAATGACGTCGGACGCCACCGCGAGCGATTCGCGCAAGCTGCCATGGCGCTCCATCGGCACGAGGTTGGTGAAGTTCTCGAAATACATGCGGCGCACGGGGTCGTCGAAAAAATAATCTTTCGCGGCGAGCGCCACGAGCGCGTCGCCCTGCTCCCCCAGCGCGTATTTGCACAGGCCCATGTCGAGGTGGCTGCTGTGGTTGGCCGCGACGATGTAGCCGCCAAACGGCGGAACGTGGATCTTGCCGTGGAGCTTGGTATGCAAGACGTTGTCGTAGAGTGCGCGTTGGCCTCGGCGCAAGATCGCGCGACCGGCGCGAACAACGGAGGCAGGCACGTCGATGTCGTCGGCCTGCGCCTGCGGCGTGCGCTCGCCCCCGCCCCACACGCCGCGGGATTCTGCGTCCGACGTCGCGGCAATGGTGCGCTTGGCGGCGGCACCCTTCGCCGCTTGCCGCGCCACCCACGTTTCGAGGTCGGAAATGACTTCAATCGCAAGCAACTCGCTTGGATCCGGCAACGCGACGCCCGCCGCCTCAAGCGCTACGCCGAGCTCGGTCAGCATAAGCGAATCAAAGCCAAGATCTGCCAGCCGCGTGGTTGCGATAACACTGGTGCGAGGCTTCTGAGCCACATTAGCGACGATATCGCGCACCCAATGGCCGCCGCTTTCGACGCGTGCGTTGGCGGCGTCGGTGGCGAGCTGCGCCCCTTCGCTGGCTGCTCGCTCAAGGCGCACGAGTTCGGCAACCACCTCGCGGCGCTTGACCTTGCGGGTCGAAGTACGCGGCAGGTCGTGCTCCCACAGGTGAACAATCTTGAGTCGTTTGTACGGCGCCAGCGTCTTTGAGATTTCCTTAAGGTGCGACCGCACGGCCTCGCGCAGCGCCTCACGTTCCTGGCCTGGCGCGAGCTTGCTATAATCTGGCACCACCAGCGCGCCGACGATTTCGTTGTCGCCCGCGGGCACGCCGACGACCGACAGCTCCTTGATGAACTCGGAGGTGGCGTACAGTTCTTCGAGCTCGTCGGGGTAAATGTTTTCGCCCTGCGGCCCCAAGATGAGTTCCTTTTTACGACCGACGATAAACAGATTGCCATCGGCATCGAGGCGCCCGAGGTCGCCGGTGTGCAGCCAGCCGTCGGCCAAGGTCTGCGCCGTCGCGGCCTCGTTGTTGTAATAGCCCTGCATGACGTTGGGGCCTTTGGCGATGACCTCGCCGATGCCGTTGTGATCCGGCGCGTCGATGCGCACGTCAAGGCCGGGCAGCGCACGGCCGACCGAGCCGGGGATGAGCTTGTCGCCTGGGCGCGTCACCGTGAGCACCGGCGAAGATTCGGTCATGCCGTAGCCCTCGTAGAGATCAAAGCCAAGGCCGCGGAAGATCTTCATCGTGTCAGGGCCCAGCGCCGAGCCGCCAGAGATTAACAGGCGCAGCCGGCCGCCAAATTTGCGATGAACCGGGAAGAACGCGACCTTGCCCAGCGCGCCACCCCACGGCGCCCAGTCGCCGAGCTTGTAGTGAAACTCCACGGCGTTCTCCAACGCGCGCAGCAAGAGCGGGCCTTGTTCGCGCACGGGCGCAAAGACCTTGCGCTCGAGCAACTGCCACAGCGCCGGTACGCCGACCATGCCGGTGATGCTCCCGGAGGCCAGCGCATCCGCGAGCTCATCGGCGTTGATTTCTTCGAGATACGTGATCGAGCTGCCGTGCAGCATGGGCATAAGCAGGCCCGCGGAAAACTCAAGCGTGTGGTGCAGCGGCAGCACCGAAAGCAAGCCATCGCGCGAAAACAGCGAGAACACCGAGGCGAGGCGACTCACCATGGCGGTGAGGTTTTTATGCGTCAACATGACGCCCTTGGGTTGGCCGGTGGTGCCCGAGGTAAAAATTAGCGAGGCAACCTGATCGCCGCGGACGTTGGGCCACGCCGCCGGTGGCGTGCCGCTCAGGGGTTCTCCAAGGTCAACCACGTCGTGGGCAGGCAAGCGCGCGCGCAGGACGGCAAACGGCTCGCCATCGGCATACGCGATGCCGGCGTCGTCGAGTAGCCGCATCGCCTGACGTGGCGAGAGCAAAAACACGCGCGCGCCACTCGCGGCGCCGACATTGACGACCTCGGCAAGCGAGAGCTGGCTATCGAGCGGCACCGCGACACCCGAGGTCTTGAGGATGCCAAAATAGGCCATCGGCCATTCAGGCCGGTTTTCGGACATGAGCATCACGCGGTCGCCAGGCGCGACGCCGCGCTCCATTAGCCAGCCGGTGACATTACCCACCAACTCGCCGACCCGTTCGTAGCGATAGACATCGGGCTCGGCATCGCCGTGCTCCTTGGCGTAGCGAAAGCGCAAGGCGACCCGCTGCTTGTTGAGCTTGACCGTGGCGTCGAACAGCTCGACCAAATCGCGATGGGTGTAAACCGAGCGCGGTTTGGCGCCAAATTCTTCGTCCAGCGTCTTAAACGTCCAGGTCTTAAGCCCCTGATAATGGACGCCAATCCAATATTCGCGCCAGTCAATGCGCTCGGGCTCCCACGACAAGGCATCTTGGTCGTACGGCGTCACGCTGCGCCACAGCTCGCGGATGTTGTCGCAGCGAAAGGCGATGTCGCGGTCGTAGTTAAATGGCTTAAACAGCTCGACGAGATCGATTACCTGGCCGGTGAAGCGCGAGATGCCCGCCAGCTCTTCCTGCGCGCGCTCGGCCAGGGCTTCCAAGCGCGGCGCGCCCCAGCGCGGCAGATTGCTGTCGATCCACGCGCTGCTGGCGTCCGCGGCGCGGCGAATCATCGGCGCCGAAAACCGGTTGAAGTGGTCATAGCTGACCGCCAGGCCCTCCAGGCGCGCCTTCACGCGGTTGCTAAACTCATCTTCACCAGCCGCCGCCTTGCCGCGCTGCTCGCCACGCACAGCTAGTGCGGTGAGTTCAGTTACGCGGCGCGAGGTGACGCGGTTGCTGTCGCTGGTGCCGAGCTGGTAGACAGGCTTGTGCACGCCGCGCAGCACGGCGGCGGTGGCGAGCCACATGCCCGCGGTGATGTAGTCGACGGGAATCACGTCGAGCGCGGTGTTCTCACCGGCGGGAATCGAGCGATGCCCCTTGCGCATGAGATAGACCAGCGGCGCGGTCGTGTTGAAGCCCTCATTCCACCCGGGAAATGGAAAACTCACCGCGCTCTCGACGATGGCCGGGCGCACGACGGTCGAGATGACTTGGTCGTCCGCTAAGATGAGCTGCTCGCCGAGCGACTTTGTATACGTATACGTATTGGTCCAGCCCCAGTGCTGCGCGCGCTCCATGCCCAGGCGCGTCAGCTCCTGGTTCATCCACAGCTTGCGTTCGCGGGCCACGCCGAGGCGAAGCGCCCCGTCGTCGTCAGGGTCGCGCCGCTGTTCCTTGAGCGTTTTCGCCGCCCGCTCGCGAAATAGCGAGATGTGCGCGCGGTCATTGGCACGCTCGCGCGTCTGATCGATGATGCGCTGGCAATCGGCGCATTCGGCCTGTGGCGAAAAATCCGTGTCTTTGAGCTCGTCCCGGCGCGGAAAATATCCAACGATCGGCTCGTCCTCCCACACGTCGCCGTGGCGCATGCCCGCGACATAACAGGTTGACACGTGCACCAACCGCGCGCCGGCGCGTTTGGCCGTCTCGAGCACATTCTGCGCGCCGAGCGCGTTAATGCGCAGCGCGCTCTCGAGCGACGGCATAAACGACACTAGGCCCGCGCTGTTGACGACGACGTGCAGGCCGCCATCGGCGACAAAGCGCGCAAAGTCATCCTCAGTAAAGCCACACAGCGCATTGCCAATATCGCCCGGCATCGCGACGATCTTGCGGCGCAAAAACGCTTCATAGCCGTCGCCGTGAAGCTCGCGCAGTGGATCGAAGGCCTCCGACGTCGCGACCTTGCGATAGAAGCGCTCATCGGCCGTGTTGCCCGCGCCCGGCCGCACCAGGCAGTAGACGCGGCCGACATCGGGATACTTGGTGAGCAACATCGACAGCGCGACCTTGCCGACAAAGCCCGTGGTGCCGATGAGCAAGATGTTCTTGCCCGCCAAGGTTTCGGCCACATCGATGGCGGGTCCCGGCAACACGGAAAGCGGCGTCGCGGGGCTCGGCGCGCGCGGGCGAAGGTGGCGCGTGGGTGTAGGGGTTGGCGAGGTTGACATGGCGACCAGCTCTCTAGACCACGTCCGAGATGACAAACGGTGGATGGTGCATCATCGTGACTTGGGCGTTACGCCCCATGGTGCCGCGCGCCATGTCGATCGCCTCGGCAACCGTGCTCGCGGTCTCCCAGCCCATGATGCCCGGCACCGTGGTGTTGTCGGCGCCAACGGCGATGACCCGGCTAACTTTTTCGCGGCCGCGCTGGCCCCAGTACCACATAAAGAAGGGATGCGCGCCGTGATACGCATTGCCGTGGCGGTACATCTCGACGTAGCTCGGATTGTAAGCAAACTCGTCTTGGTACTTGGTCTGCAGCGTGTATGAGTCCGTGGTCTCGGTGAGGCAGCGGTTAAAAAACTCGATGTAGCTTGGGTGATGCACCGGATCGAATTTGTCCGAGCACGGGTGGGTGAGGATGAGCACCCCGCCCTCGCGCAAAAGCGACTTGTTGCGGTACATGTGATAAAAATAGCCAAGCGCCATTACCTGCACTAGCAAGGGATTGAGCGCCTTGGAGTTGACGTTGTACGGCGATATGTAGGGGATGCCCATCAGCAGGATGTCGGCTTGGCCCTGCACTTCGATCGCGCTTTGTTCGTAGCTTTTCTCGAGGATCTTATCGTGCACCGGCTCGCAGGCGCCGGCATAGCAAGCCACCAGCTCAAAGGCCGAAGGCGTGCGCATGAAAATCTCGCGTCGGGCGGCAAATGGCAGCCGGTCAAGCGCCCACTTCATGCCCTGAAATTTGAGTCGATCGGCCTCGGTGAACTCGTCTTCGTTCTTCATGAGAAACGATAGCGGGCCGTCAAAGACGCGGTTGTTGAGCACCGTCTCGATATGAAAAATCTTGAGGTTTTCCTCGACGACGCGGCCCTGGCGGACGAACGAATGCGAAATCGTCGACCGCTTGGGATCCATGAACGAGTCCGAGCTGGCGATGCTGGCCGGCGTATGGTGCGCCTTGAGGCTCTCGTAGCCGCAAAGGCCTACCGCCATCGATTTGTGGCCGCCGTTCATCGGCACGTAATTGAGGTTGCAGTAGATGACCAGGTCGCTCTCGGCGGCGCGGCGGTTGACCTCGACGATTTCGCCATGGCGCGTCTTGCCAATGACCACCATGTTGTCCGGGTCGCAGCCATCGTGGTTGTAGAGGCGGTCAGGCCAGTAATCCGCCCACACCTTAGGGCCGACCATGCGGCGGATTTCCCAGTCGTGCATGCGGCGATGCAGCGCGAGCGCGATCACGATGTGGACGTCGTCAACGCCGTGGTCGGCCAGCATCTCGCAGACGATCTCAAGCACAAGCTGGCGGACATCCGGCGTCCGCATCGCCGGCAGCGGCATCGAGATGTCGTCGACCGCGATGGTGACCTTCATGCCCGGGCGCAAGAGCGCGTGCAGCGGCTCAGAGTCTTCTGGATGATTCAGCGCATAGCGAATGGTGGCCTTGGGATTGGCAACCCCCGCCAGCGGCGCCTTGGGGTAGATGACGCGCGTGCCTACCGGCAGATCCTCACAAAGAAAATTCTCGCCCGAGAACATGATGCGCGGCGCGGAGTCGGTGTCGATGGTGACCACGTGATCGCGGTTAGAGGCGCGAGTTTTAGGGCGGGCTGGTTTCATGGCGTACTCGTTGGGCTAGGCTTTAACGGAGATCTAAGGTCGGCCAGTCGTACGAGCGCGCGATCGCGCGCAGGCGGGCATCGGGGTTGGTCGCCGTTGGATGGCCGACGGCGGCTAGCATGGGATAATCAGAAAACGAATCGCTGTAGGCCCACGACTTGGACAGATCGATTTGATGTTGCGCGGCATAGGCGCGCATGATGTCGGCCTTGGTCGCGCCGGCGACGAAAGGCTTTTGCAGCTTGCCCGTCGCGTAGCCATCGCGGAACTCGAGGCGATTGGCGATCACGTCGTCGACGCCTAGATACGCTGCCAGCCGCGACATCGTGAAATCGAGACCGCCCGTGACGAGGACCTGGCGAATGCCGGCGCGTTTGCTCTGGTCAATCAGGTGCTTGGTGCGCGGGTAAATATTTGGCAAGATCACTTCTTCAAACAGCTCGTCGGCTAGCACGACGAGGCGGTCCTCGGAGGTGCCGGCATAGGTCTCGTAGAACAGCTCGTTGAACCACTTGCGCGACACCTTATCGGCGACGGCGAACAAGGGCAGCGAAAGCACCGTGCCTAGAGTTTTTTTGCCGGTGGCAAGCAGCGACGGCTGGCGGGTCGCGTAGAACGAAAATGCATGCACCACATTGGTTTTGATCAGCGTGCCGTCTACATCATAGAAGGCCGCGGAATTGTTAAAACTTATGGGCGATGGCTGCATGAATCACCCTGCGGTGAACCAGGGTTTTGCCCTAGCGGCGCAGCGGTGTCAATTCCCGCCGGGCACGCGTGCGCCGCCCGGGCAGCAATGTTAGGTACGCCCTATGGTGAAAGTGCCGTTTTGGCTCACGTTGGCGGTGGCGCTGGCCGTGGCAAGTTGGGGCGGTTATCGCATTGCGCTGGCCATGCGATCAAAAGCCGCCCAGCATGCCGCCCAGACACGCGGCGGGCTGTTTGGGCAGTCGCGGCGACGCCACGCCTTGCTCGGCACAATCTATTTATTGCTTGCCGCCATGCTCGTCGCGAGCAGCCTCGGCTGGAGTCCGCTGACGCCGTGGTTTCCCGCGACGCCTGGCGAGGGATCGGCGCCCCCTGTAAAATCGTCGAAATAGCTGGCCCGCAGCTCGCGCCCTACGGGAGCAAGCGGCGGCGGCGTTCCATGACGTTGCCGACGACTTCGAGCACATGCGGATGCGTCATCATCAAGACGCGAAACGACCGGTCCGAGAGCTCCAGGGCCCAAGCGCGAGAGAGCACGACTTCGGTCGCAGGGGAGATCTCGCCGGGCAACATGCCAGACTCACCAAGAATCTCGCCGGGTCCCAGCGTGCCCACGAGATCGCCCTTCGCTAGAATTTGCACGTGACCGGTCAGCAGGACCAAAAGGGCCTTCGAGGGCTCGCCTTCTTCGACGACGACGTCACCCGGTGCGAGCCGGCGGAACTCAAACTTCGCCAATAACGATTCTTTATCGTCGGAGTTGAAGGGCGCGAACAGCTCATGATGGGCGAGCAAGCGCGCGGTGCGGCGCTGCCGGGTTTCATCGACCAGGCGTTGCGCGATTTCCGCATTCTCCGACAGCAACGCATGAAAGGCGTCGCGCTCGATCGCGATAAATTCGCAGTCGGCCAGCGCCAACGCGACGGCGTCATCGGCGCAGCCCATGAGGGCGCCGGCCTCGCCGAAATAGTCGCCCGCGCCCCGATGGTCAAGCCCGAGCGCGCCCTCCGCAATTTCGACTGAGCCGTCGGAAATGACGAACAGCCGGCCATTTTGAGCCGAAAGATCGATCGTTTCTCCCTCGGGCAGATTGATCAGTTCGATCGAGTCGATGAGCTGGCGCATCTGCTCGACAGGAACGTGCTCAAAGGCGGGCACCCGTCGCAGGGTATCCATCGTCATCCCAAGCAGCGCATCTTGCGCGGTTGGCGAAGTGCCGGTGTCGGGGTCTTCGAAGGCCTCGTCCGGAACTTCTTGAACGTATAAATTTAGCACCTCGGGTGCGGGAGATGCGGGCCTCGCAGGCGCGGCTTCGCCACCAAAGGCCGCCGGCTTGGGCGAGCCATATGCCCCCTGGGCCAACTTAAAGACGCTAAGCGGCACGCCGCTATCGGGGGGCGGAATGCTCGGCCCGCTGCGACCGCGGTCTTGGAAGGAGCTGAAGAGATTGGTCGGCTGGATGTCGAGATCCGAGCCTTCGGCCGGCTCGATGGCGAATTCAAGGCTGTTGCCACCATCATCGTCGCCGGCCGCAATCAAGAGCTCGACGCCTTCATCATCAACCACCTCAACGGCGTCATCGTCATCGAGCTCGACGACGTCATCGATTTCTATTTCGGGCGCGTCGGTCGCGGCGAGCTTGACCTCGAAAAGGCTATCGCGCGCCAAGCGCGACGCCGGTGGCGCGGCCGGCGGTGGTGCAGGCGGCTTTGGCGCGGACTCGGGCGCGGTCGCAGGCGGACCAGTCACGCCAGCGGACGCCGGCGCGTCACCATCGAGATTTAGCTCGATCAGTGGCATCGCCTTGGTCATCCGCGACGACGTATGGCCACGCAATTTTTCGTTCATATCCGCCATGGCAGCCGCCGCGCGCGAATGCGTCGGATCGAGCTGCAAGATCATCTTGCAAACGGCGATCGCTTGGGCGAGGAAACCCGCCTCCGCATATCTGGCGACGCACCGCTCATAGGCCTCGATGCCCTCCTGATCTTTGCCAAGTCGACGGTACATCTCGGCCGTGCGCTTGGGCCACGCGGCATCTTTAGGCTCGGCGCGCTCAAGCTCCAGATAGTGCTCGACGGCCTTCTTGAATTTCCCCGCCGCCGCCGCCTTATTGGCAGCATCGCGTAGCGAGCGGACATCGGCGGCCATCGCCCTAAATTATAGGGCTTCCGGGACCGTTGCAAAATTGAAGTGGGCCACAAACGCCGCGTAGCGCGCCTTAAGTTCCGTCGTGACAACGCCCGGGGCCGGCCAGCTGGTTTGACCACACCATCCGACAGCGAGCACGCCACGAAAACTATTGACCGCGAGGCATTCGGTGCAGGCCGCCATGGATTCGGCGTCTAGCCGACGCTGCTGCACGTCAAGGCCTGCAGCGCTCGCAAGCTCGATGAGCCGACGGCGCCCAACGCTTTGCAAAATGTGATGGCTATCGGAGATTATGAGCGAACGCCCCTGCACCCCAATAATGGCCGTGCGCGTGGTTTCGAGCCATTCGCCGTCGGGCCCGATAAGCAGCGCATCATCCGCACCGACGGCCGCCGCGGCCGCGAACGCTCCGGCCATCTCGCGGCGCTCGGCTTGCTTTAGATGCGACCGCGGCGAACGCGGCCAGGCGACCGGATGTAAGCGCCATGGCGCGGCTTGGTGGTTCAAAGCCGCGTCCGCGGCGATCGCCTCGCACCACACCTGCTGGTCGTGGGGAGCGGCCGCGATGACGGCGCGCAACCTGAGGTCGTCGTCGCCCGCCGTCGCCGCGGCAACACGCGCCAGCACGCGCTCAATGTGCGCCGCCGGTGGCGGGCTCAGCCCAAGTTCGACCGCGTGAGACGCCAGCCTCGCGGCATGCGCCGTGCCGTCGACGGCGCGGCCGCGCTGTGCGCGCAACGTGGTGAACACGCCGCCCCGAGGCATCCGCCGAAGGCTCGGTTCACCGTCACGGAACAACGCCATGGAGGTCATCATAACGTGCCGATGCGCACAGGCGATGCGAATGCCAAGGATCTGTAAGCTCGATTACGGAAAAAGTGACAGATCATACTCACGCGCCGCGGAAACCAATGAATCCCACGGATCGCTCGGACTCTATGGCATGATGAACAGACCAGGAATATGGAAACCGTGGTCATCACGCCGACGTATAACGAGCGGCAAAACGTTGAGGCCTTTGCGGCACAGGTGCTGAGCGCGGCGCCTGATTGCGCGCTGCTGTTCGTCGATGATGCCTCACCTGATGGTACGGGTGTGCTGCTCGATCAGATGGCGGCGCGCGAACCGCGGATCGCCGTACGCCATCGCCATAAAAAAAATGGGCTCGGCCCGGCCTACTTGGCAGGATTTGCCGACGCGTTGCACGCGCCGCACTACCACGGGGCGCGCTTTGTTTGCGAAATGGATGCAGACCTCAGCCACCCCCCGACGCGCCTACCAGCCCTGATTGCCGCTTGTCGCGACGGCGCCGATGTCGCAATCGGGTCGCGATGGGTCTCCGGTGGCGGCACGGTGGCATGGAGCCGCCGTCGGCAATGGCTTTCCCGCGCGGGCAGCCTCTATGCGCGCACGCTGCTTGGGGTGCCCATCCGCGATCTCACCGCGGGCTTTGTCTGCTACCGACGCGCCGCTTTGGCTAGGCTGGTCGCGGACGAAATCGTTTCGAATGGTTATTGCTTTCAGATCGAGCTGAAGGCCCGTGCGGCGAAGCTCGGCCTCACCATGGTTGAGTTGCCCATCTTGTTCCAGGAGCGTCAGGCAGGCACGTCCAAGATGACGGCCAGCATCGCCGCCGAGGCAATCGTGAAGGTATGGCACCTGCGGCGCACGCTGCGCAGGGGCGCCTCATGAAGCAGGTGGTCGTGCGCAACCTTGAGTTGGCTGGCGCGTTGCAGGCCCCACTCTTCATCGCCACCACGCAGCGCCTTGGCGTTGCCGAACGTTTTTTGTTAGCGCTTACCAACAAGTCGTGGCCAAACAGCCTGGTCATCGCGGTGGCGGTGACGTCGGTACAAGCCGCCAGACCACGGCAACGCCAGCGCGCCGGCGTGTGGGTTTCACTCGACGGCATGATGATCGAAAAAATCGAGGCCTTCGACGCCGCCGCCAAGCGCGGCAAGCCGATGGTCAGGCGGCGTCACGACCGCCTGCCGGTTACCTTGCCGGTGTTGGCGCATTTCGAGGGGCGCACCGTGGCGCTTTTCACCAAGGATATTAGCCTCGGCGGGGCGGCGCTTTTGGGGCAACTGCCAGCCGATGTCACGACGCTCATGCTTGAGATTCCATCGCCTGGCGACGGGCTACCGATTTCGGTGGCCGCCAAGCTAGTCCATCGCCGCGTCGATCGCCACGGCCAGTGGATCACGGGGGCGCAATTCATTACCAAGACGTCGGATGGCGCGTTGCGCATCTCCGAGGTCTTGCGCCGCATCATCGCCGCGCTATAACAGCACGTGGCCCGCCTTAAACGACCTCCTCCGGCCGCGCCGCGGCGTAAAGAGGTCGCGTCTTGTCACGACGTCATCGCCGAGGTGATTGCCAGCCATCGCTTAGCCGAAGAGCTGAGCGCGCATCAGATCATTGTGCAGTGGCCGCAGCTGGTCGGCGATCGCATCGCCAAGCGAACCTGGCCCGATGGCCTGAGTGGGCGCGTGCTGTGGGTGAGGGTCGCGAGCTCAGCGTGGCTGCACGAGCTGACCTTGCTTAAGGGCCAGCTCCTCGCGGGGCTGATCGCCGCCTTGCCGCCACCGAGCCTATTTGACGAGCTCCGTTTTCATCTCGGCAGCCGACGCGCCAGCGATGATGATTTGTTAGCGAACTCCGTGAGGCCAACCGGACGCCCCGCCCTGCCGGTTAGACGCCTCGCACCAGCCTCGGCCGCGCGCGCAGCTGAAATCGACCGCGAGGCAGCCATTGTCGAAGATCCTCAACTGCGCGCGCTAATTGCCGATCTGCGCAAACGCATTGATCGCTAGGTGGCGTCCCTATGTACCCGGCAGTGGGCGCACATGTCTTCCTGCTCGCAGATAGCGCCCCTGCGGGGCATGGCGAGATGGCTGTGGTATCCACATCCGTCGGTGCCACAAACACCGCCCTGCAATCTATGCTCGCGGAAGAACCGTGCGCCACCTGCCGGTACGATAGCGCGCCGCTGACACCCGCGGCCTAAGTTCGACGGGTCGCGGCCGCGAGTGCGGTAACTAAGGCGCCGGTGCGGGCGGCGGCGGTGGCAGGGTCGCCGGCGCCAATTTCCGCGACCAAGCGTGACCCAACGACCACGCCGTCGGCGTGGGGCGCGAGCGCGGCAACGTCGCTCGGCGTTTTGATGCCAAACCCGACCGCAACCGGCCCATTTGTCGCCGCGCGCAAGTCGGCAATGCGCGCCGGTGATACCGGCACCGCAGCAGCGCCGGTGACGCCCGCCATCGAAATATAGTAGGTAAAGGCCGCGTTACGCGACGCGACCATGGCCGCGCGATCAAGGCCGCTTGTAGGCGCCAGCAGCGGCACCGAGCCAACGCCGTGCGCTGCGAGCGGTCGCGAAATTTCGTCGAGTTCCTCGAGCGGCACATCGACGACGAGCACGGCGTCGACGCGCGCGTCGCGACACGCGCTCGCGAACACCGACGGGCCCATGATCCAAATTGGATTGTAATAGCCAAAGAGCACGATGCCGGTCTGCGGGCTCGCCTTGGCGATCGCCGCCGCGCCCGCGAGCGCGCCATGCAGCGATGCGCCGGCCGCGAGGGCCTGCTCCATGGCGGCAACGATCACCGGGCCATCGGCGCTGGGATCGGAAAAAGGCACGCCAAGCTCGATAATATCCGCGCCGGCGCGTGCGGCGGCAAGCGCGCACTCAAGGCTAACGGCCGCCGTGGGATAGCCAAACGTGTGATACGTGATCAGCGCGGCACGGCCGCTTGCGTGGGCTGAGGCAAAGCAGTGGCGGAGGCGCGCGGCGCCGGCGGGCACGTCGCTCATGCGGACTCCTTCGCGAGATGCGCCGCGACGGTGTGCATATCCTTATCGCCTCGCCCCGAGATGTTAACGACGATGGGTTTACCTTTACCAACCGCGGCAATGACATCGGGCAAGGCGGCCACCGCATGCGCGCTCTCAAGCGCACACAAGATGCCTTCGAGACGCGCCAGCTGCGACATGCCCGCCAAGGCCTCTGCGTCGGTGCGGGCCAAATAGGTCACGCGCCCGGTGGCGTGCCAATAGGCGTGCTCCGGGCCAACGCCGGGGTAGTCGAGGCCTGCGCTAATCGAGTGCGGTTCGATGATCTGTCCGATCGCGGCGCCCTCGCGCTCGCAGAGCACGAGCGATTTGGCGCCGTGCAACACGCCGATCACCCCGCGCGAAATTGTCGCCGCGTGCCGGTCGGTGTCGAGACCATCGCCCGCGGCCTCGACGCCAAACAGGCGAATCTCGCCATGGGGCACCATCGGCGCAAAGAGCCCGGCGGCGTTCGAGCCGCCACCCACGCAGGCGACCGCGGCATCAGGCAGGTCGCCGGTGAGCTGGCGCGTTTGCTCAAGTGCTTCGCGACCAATGACCGCCTGCAGGTCGCGCACGATTTCCGGATACGGATGGGGGCCCGCCACCGAGCCGATAATGTAGTGGGTGTGGCCGACGTTGGTCACCCAGTCGCGCAGCGCCTCGTTGAGCGCGTCCTTGAGCGTGGCGCTGCCTGCGGCGACGGCGTGAACGGTCGCCCCTAGCATGCGCATGCGCAAGACATTGAGTTGTTGGCGCTCGACGTCGCGCGCGCCCATATAGATTTCGCAGGGCAAATCGAACATGGCGCATACCGTGGCCGTTGCGACGCCATGCTGGCCGGCCCCGGTTTCGGCGATGATGCGCGTCTTGCCGAGGCGTTTAGCGAGCAGCACCTGCCCGATGCAATTGTTGATCTTGTGCGAGCCGGTATGATTTAGATCTTCGCGCTTGAGCAGCAGCCGCGCGCCGAGCGCCTCGCTGAGCCGCGGGGCCTCGGTCAGCAGCGAGGGCCGACCAACGGTATCGCGGAGATATCGATCGTAGAGCTGCCAATATGCGGGGTCGGCCTTGGCGGCGCTCCACGCGCTGGTCAATTGATGCAGCGCTGGCATCAAGGTCTCGGCGACGTATTGGCCACCGAAGGCGCCGTACCGGCCAGGCGTGGCCTCCCCTACCGGCTTGGGCTCATGCATGGGCGCATCATGGCATGTTCGGGGTGCCGCGGCGGCGCGCCTGCTGCACAAATGCGGACACCTTCGCGAGGTCCTTGTGCCCGGGCGCGAGCTCTACCCCTGAGGCGACGTCGACACACCACGGCTGCGCCTGCGCGATGGCGAGGCCAACGTTGCCGGGTTGTAGGCCGCCCGCGAGGACGACAGGCAAGCTTGACGACGCGATCACGGCGCGCGCCTGCATCCAGTCGATGACCTGTCCGGTGCCGCCTGGCACGGCACCTTGCGTCACGGCCGCGTCCAAAACGAGCGCACCGACGCCGACGGCTTGCCACGCCGCGGATGGCATCGCCGCAAGTGAAGGCAGGGTGCACGCCTTCCACACCGGCACGCCCGCGTCGACGAGCATGCGGGCACATGCGGGCGACTCGTCACCATGAAGCTGCGCAATATCGATCAGGCCGGCGCGGTGGTGCGTGACGATCGCGGCTACCTCTTGATCGACATAGATGCCGACGACGCGCAGCGTGGACCCCGCCGTCGTCGCGGCCTCGCGCGCCGCATTCACCACGATGTCGGCGACCCGGGCGCTAATTAACCGCGGCGAGCGCGGCGCAAAGTTGATGCCGACAAAATCCGCGCCCGCGTGCGCGATCGCCGCGGCGTCGAGCGGTGTCGTGACGCCGCAGATCTTGACCAGGGTCACGCCAGCTCACCCGTGCGCAGCGCATGCAAGGCCGCTCCGGGGTCGACCTTGCGCATCAGCGATTCGCCGACCAGCGCCGCGTGAAACCCAAGCGCCTGCATGCGCAGGAGATCTGCATGGGTCGCAATGCCAGACTCGGCGATGGCCGTGACCTCTTTGGGCAGGCGACGCAACAGGCGCTCCCCCAGCGACATGTCGACCTGCATGGTCGACAAATTGCGATGATTGATGCCGATGAGGTTGGCCCCGCCGTTTACCGCGACGTCGAGTTCGTCACCGTCGTGCACTTCTACCAAGGCGGTCATGCCTAGCGCCGCGATGAGCTTTGCGAGCGCCGCGAATTGGTCAGCCGCGAGCCCGGCGATGATCAGCAGCACGGCATCCGCACCGAGAGCGCGGGCTTGGTACACCTGATACTCATCAATGATAAAATCCTTGCGCAGCAGCGGAATCGCCGCAACCTCGGCAATGGCCGGCAAAAACGACGGATGCCCACCGAAAAAGGTTTCGTCGGTGAGCACGGAAATGGCGTCGGCACCCGCCGCGGCGTAGCGCGTCGCAACCCATTTCGGGTCGGCATCCTGGGCGATCCAACCTGCGGACGGCGAGGCTCGCTTAACTTCGGCGATGATCGCAATCGCCCCGTCGCGCCGCCTAAGCGCGGCGCAAAAATCGCGCGCGGGCGGTGCCGCCTCGGCGAGCGCTACGATTTCTGGCCATGGCACCTCGGCTTGCGCCTCGGCGAGCTCATGCTGCTTGTGCGCGATAATCCTCTGCAAGATGCTCATGCCGCCACCTCGCGACTCGTCGCGATCAAGGCGTCAAGCACGCGCCTGGCGTCGCCGCCGCAAATGGCCCGCGTCGCGAGCGACGTCGCCGCGACCAAATCGCGCTGGCCAGTTGCCACCGCGTACGCCAGCGCGGCGGTCATCGCGGTTGCATGAAAATAGGCGCGAAGCTCATCGGGACACGTCTCGCCCATGCCGAGCAGCGCCGTCAAAGCCTGCGCGTTGTACGCTGCGTCGCCACCAGCCAGACCGCTCGCGGCCACCGGCGAGAGGCCAAATTGCTCGGGCGCAAGTGTTAGCGTCGCAACCTGGCCGTGCTCGACTAGGCGCGCATGGGTTGCGCCATCGACGGCGATTTCATCGGACGCGTCGTGGCCCGAGATGACATACGCCCGCGTGACGCCCAGCAACACGAGCGCATCGGCAACAAGGTCGAGCCACCTCGGCGCGAACACGCCGACGACTTGATAGGGCACGGCCGCGGGATTGGTCAGCGGGCCAAGCAAGTTAAACAGCGTGCGGATCGCCATTTCTCGGCGGACGGGTGCAACATGCTTGGTCGCGCCGTGAAAGGCGGGCGCAAACGCAAAGCCTAGCCCGCAAGCCTCGACGCAGCGAACGACCTGCGGCGCCGTAAGATCGATGGTTACCCCCAAGGCGGCCAGCACGTCCGCCGAGCCCGAGCGCGACGACTGCGCGCGGTTGCCATGCTTGAGCACGGGGACACCCATGGCCGCGACGACGAGGGCCGCGGTGGTTGAGATATTCAGCCATCCCTTGCCGTCGCCACCCGTGCCGCACGTGTCGACCGCGAGATGCTGCGAGGCAAATGAAATCGGCGTCGCCGCGGCGCGCATCGCGGCGGCGGCCCCGGCGAGCTGCGCCGCCGTCTCGCCATTGCGCCGCAAAAGCGCCAGCAGCGCGGCGGTCTGCGCCGACGGCCACCTGCCCTGCATCATGTCGCCAACAATGCGCTGCATGTCGGGGCCGCCTGGCACCCAGCCTTCGCACAGGCGGTCGAGCGTTTCAGCCGACACGGCGCTCCGCGACTGGCCTGCCGCTTGCCAAAAAGTTTCCGAGCAGCTGCTTGCCGGCTGGCGTCATGATGGACTCGGGATGGAACTGCACGCCTTCGCAGGGCGCAGCCGTGCTTGCAAAGCCGCGATGCGACACGCCCATGATCTCATCGCCCCAGGTCTTGGCCGTGATCTCCAAGGTCTCGGGCAGCGACTCTGGATCGATCACGAGCGAGTGATAGCGCATGACTTGAAGTGGGTTTTCCAGGCCGGCATAGAGCCCCGACTCCTGATGAAACACGCGCGAGGTCTTGCCGTGCATGGGCTGCGCCGCCCGCACGATTTGTGCGCCAAAGGCCTGACCGATGCACTGGTGACCAAGGCAAACCCCGAGCAGCGGAATGCGCCCGGCAAACGCCGTCACCACGTCGAGCGAGATGCCCGCCTCATTGGGGCTGCAGGGGCCCGGCGAAATCACGAGATACGCTGGCGCCATAGCGGCGATGTCATTAACCGCGATTTCGTCATTGCGCACCACGCGCACCTCTTGGCCCAGCTCGCCAAAATATTGCACGAGGTTGTAGGTAAACGAATCGTAATTATCGATCAGCAGCAGCATCGCGGCATCCTTCCTCGGCCAGCGACAGCGCGCGAAACACCGCGCTCGCCTTGTCGATGGTTTCTTGATACTCGGCCGCCGGGTCCGAATCCGCGACAATGCCCGCGCCGGCCTGGACATACATGCGCTCCTGCAGCGAAACCAGCGTGCGGATGGCAATGGCGACGTCCATGTTGCCATCGTATGAGACGTAGCCCACGGCACCGCCAAACACGCCGCGTCGATGGGGCTCGAGTTCGTCGATTATTTCCATCGCGCGAATCTTGGGCGCGCCCGAAAGCGTGCCGGCTGGAAACGTCGCACGGAGCACGTCCTGCCACGTTACGTCCGGGCGCGCCGTGCCACGCACGCTGGAGACCATGTGCATCACATGAGAATACTGCTCGATCGCCGCGAGCTCGGTCACCTCGACGCTCCCTGGCACGCAAACGCGCCCGACGTCGTTGCGGCCCAGGTCGACGAGCATCAAATGCTCAGCGCGCTCCTTGGGGTCGGCGAGCAACTCCGCGGCAAGCTCGGCATCCCGCGCCGCGGTGCCCCCGCGCGGCCTGGTGCCGGCAATCGGCCGCACCGCGATCTCACGGCCTTCATAGCGCACCAAGGTTTCCGGCGACGCACCCGCAATGGTGAACTCCGGCGACTCAAGGTAATACATATAGGGCGAGGGATTCACCAGGCGCAGACAGCGATACACATCGAGCGGATTCACACCCTGCGGCGTCGCGGCCAAGCGCTGTGACAGGACGACCTGAAAGGCATCGCCGGCGCGAATGTATTCCTTGATGCGGCCGACCGCCGCGAGATAATCGGGCTTCGCGAAGCTCGAGGTCCAGGCGACCGCGGGGACCTCGCGGGAGGGTGGCAGGACGGGCGGTAGGCGCGGCACCGTGCGCAGCAATTGCCACACGCGCTCGATCCGCTCGCAGGCCAAATCATAGGCTGCGGCCGCAGCCGCGCGATTTTTTACTAGCGGGGTCGCGACAATTTTTATCGTTTGCCGCAAGTGATCGAAGATCAGGACGATGTCCGAAAAGATAAAGCGAAGATCGGGCACCGGAAGATCCGTCGGCGCGCGCGCCGGCAAGCGTTCAAAGGCGCGCACGCAGTCATAGCTGATATGGCCGACCGCGCCGCCCCAAAAGCGCGGCAGGCCTGGCACCGAGACCGGCTGAAATTCGCGCAGCATGGCGGCGAGCGCATCGGTTGGATCGGCCACCGTGGAGGTCGAGATGCGGACGCCGCCGCCTGATTCAATATCGCGCCAGGTCGCGACCGCTGAGGTGCCGGATACTTGAAGTGACGCCCGAGGCATCCCGCCGACAAATGAGTAATTTGCCCATTGCGCGCCGCCAAGCACCGATTCAAGGAGGAAGCGATGGCCGCGGTCAAATGGGGGCGCTGGCTCGCAGCTGGTGGTGGCCCCCAAGGCGTGCAGCGCCGCGACGGGCGTCAGATCGTCAGCAACCACCTCGCGATAGACGGGGATGAGATTGCCGTGCGCCGCCAGCTCGACAAACTCTTCCTTGCTCGGCACTTGCATGGAAAAAGTGTACCGCACAATGGCCCCGGCGCGCGGGTGTTGACCTTGCGGAGCTGCGTTTTCGCGGGCACAATCCGCCCATGCAACCAACCGCAGGATCGCTCGCCGCAACGGATCCGGCCATCGCCGCCTTGATTGCCGCTGAGGAAAGGCGGCAGCGCGAAAAGGTTCGGCTGATCGCTTCGGAAAACTATGTCTCGACTGCCGTGCTCGAGGCCTCGGGGACCGTGCTGACCAACAAGTATTCAGAGGGCTATCCCGGCAAGCGCTATTACGAAGGCCAGCAGAACATAGACCAAATTGAACAACTCGCGATTGATCGCGCCAAGGCGTTGTTTCACGCCGAGCACGCCAACGTGCAGCCCTATTCCGGATCGCCCGCCAATCTCGCCGTGCTGTATGCGTTTTGCAAACCGGGCGATACGATCATGGGGCTGGCGCTGCCCGCGGGGGGACACCTCACGCACGGTTGGAACGTCTCGATCACCGGTTCGTTTTTCCGCGCGGTGCAGTACGGCGTGCGCAAGGACACCGGGCTGGTCGACATGAACGAAGTAGCCGACCTCGCCAAGCGGGAAAAGCCCAAGCTGATTTTTGCCGGTGGCACGGCGATTCCACGCACCATCGATTTTGCGGCCTATGCGGAGATTGCGCGCAGCGTCGGCGCAATCTTTGTCGCAGATATTGCGCACATTGCGGGGCTCATCGCGGGCGGGGCGCACCCCTCGCCGGTCGCCGTCGCGGATGTCGTCTCGAGCACGACGCACAAGACCCTTCGCGGCCCGCGCGGCGGGATGATCTTATGCAAGGAAGGCCATGCCAAGGCCATCGATCGCGCGGTGTTCCCGGGCTTGCAAGGTGGCCCGCACAACCACACCACCGCGGCCCTCGCGGTGGCGCTCACCGAAGCGGCGACGCCGGCCTTTCGCGACTATGCCGCGCAAATCGTGACCAATGCCAAGGCGCTTGCGGCGTCGCTATCGCAGCAAGGCTTTGACCTCATCACGGGCGGCACCGATAACCATCTCATCCTCGCCGACCTCACCAACAAACAAGTCCCGGGCAAGGTAGCGGCCAAGGCGCTTGATGCGGCTGGCATCGTGCTCAATTACAACTCGGTGCCATTTGACCCGCGCAAGCCGTTTGACCCCTCTGGCATCCGCATTGGCACGGCGGCGGTGACGAGCCGCGGCATGAAGGCCCCCGAGATGGCGCACATCGGGCGGTGGATCGGCGAGGTGGTCGCAGAGCCAACCAATGCCGCCTTACATGCGAAGATCGCGGGCGCGGTGCGCGAGTTTTGCGCGGCATTTCCCGCGCCAGGCCTTTAGGTCGCGGCCGGCTTGGTGCCCGCACGCG
The DNA here is from genome assembly GCA_016716835.1 of Myxococcales bacterium. NCBI lineage: Bacteria > Pseudomonadati > Myxococcota > Myxococcia > Myxococcales > Myxococcales bacterium. Next base: position 1,021,242 of record JADJUW010000001.1, read on the forward strand.
GATCGCTTATGGCAATTGGATCCGGTGTTAGCCCAAGTATCAGCGCGCGCGCTTCGCCGATGGCCATCAGCGAGCCAGCGACAACGACGGTGCCACCAGGGCCCGCGAGCGTGGCCGCCGCATCGAGCGCGGCGCGCATCGCCGCCTCGTGGCGCGAGGTTTGACCTGCCGCGGCGGCGGCTAACGCAGAGGCTGCGCGGTCATTGCTAAACGTTGTGCCGATGACCTCCGTCGCCCACGCCACCAACGGCCGCGCGATGCCTGCGAGATCTTTATCTGCGCTGGCGGCAAACACCAGCACGCGCGGCGCGGCGCGCGCGATCGACGCATCCGCCGCAAGCGCGATCGCCAAGGCCGCCGCACCATCTGGATTGTGTGCGCCGTCGAGAATGACCGCCGTGCCGCGCCACCGGCATCGCTCGTAGCGGCCCGGGTGCACCATCCACTGCGGGCTTGCAAGTGCGCGCCAAACGCCGTCGCCACCCCTGCCCTTCGCGAGCGTGGGCAAGGCGCCCAGCGCCAAAGCATTGGCAATGGCAACCGCGCACGCTGCGTTCTGACGCTGATGCGGGCCGATGAGTGCGAGCTCGCGCGGCAGCATGAGCAGCTCGGCCGCGCCGACGCGCGTCACGTGCGCCACGCCCGCTTGCTGGGCGCAGGCAACTAGCTCGGGAGCCGCCGCCGGGTCGCCGGCGCCGCCAATGATAGCGTGGCCGCCGCGTGCGAAGATGCCCGCCTTCTCGCGCGCGATGGCGGCCAAGCTATCGCCGAGCACATCCATATGATCAAGCGCGACGCCGGTGACGGCCGAGACCGCGGCGTGGCCATTGATGACATTGGTCGCGTCGCCTCGGCCACCAAGGCCGACCTCAAGGATGGTCAGCTCGGGCGCGCTCTGCGCAAAATACCAAAGCGCGGCAGCGGTGAGTTGTTCAAAAAATGTCAGCTCCGCGCCCCCGGCGGCGTGCACTGCGCGAAGCGCCGCGACAAAGTCGCCCTCGCTGATTGGCACGCCGTCCACCACGATGCGTTCGCGGACGGTCACCAGATGCGGCGAGGTGTATTGCGCGACGCGCACCCCCGCCGCGCGCGCCAGCCCGGCGAGCATCGCAACGGTGGACCCCTTGCCGTTGGTCCCCGCGACGTGCGCAATCGCGCCGAGCTGCGCCTCGGGATGGCCCAACCTTGCCAAGCACGCACGCAACCCGTCGAGCGTAAGCTTTACCCCAAAGCGTCTGGCGGCAAACAGCCCCCCGAGCGCATGGGCGTAGTCAGCGGAGCGTGGCGCCATTTGGCACGTCTGCGAACCAGCGCAGGGTGCGCGCAATGGTCGCCTTGAGGTCCTTGCGCGGCACAACGATATCGACCATGCCGTGTTCAAGCAAAAATTCCGAGCGCTGAAACCCCGCCGGCAATTGTTGGCGAATGGTTTGTTCGATCACGCGCGGGCCGGCAAAGCCAATCAGCGCGTCGGGCTCGGCAATGATGACGTCGCCAAGCATGGCGATCGAGGCCGCGACGCCGCCCGTCGTTGGATGCAGCAAGACGGACACGTAGGGAATGCGCGCCTCGCGCAGCCGCGAGCGCGCCGCCGAGGTCTTGGCCATCTGCATGAGCGAATACACGCCCTCCTGCATGCGCGCGCCGCCCGAGGCACAACACACGATGGCGGGCACGCGCCGCGCCAGCGCGCGCTCAAATTGGCGGGCGATTTTCTCCCCCACCACCGATCCCATCGAGCCACCCATGAATTCGAACGCGAACACGCCAAGCTCGACCGCGATGTCGCCGACGCTGGCGGCGCCGGCGCGATACGCGTCGCCTTGGCCGAGCTTGCGATTGCTCGCGCGCAGCAGGTCGCCGTATTTTTTGCCGTCGACGCGAAAATCTAAGGGGTCCTGGCTCTGCAACGTGGCATCGTGCTCGTGCCACGTCCCCTCATCGGCCAGCAGCGCGATCCGGCGGGCGGTTTCGAGGCGAAAATGGTGGCCGCAGTGCTGGCAGACCCAATTTGCCGCGACCAACTCGGCGTCATAGATGGTGGCGCTGCAGCGGTCGCACTTGGTCCAAACCCCCTTGGGCACCGACTTTTTCGGCGCAACGTCGGCGGGCAAGCCACCGGTTCGAGACCACCAAGCCATCGCCGGTGCATACCGCACTTGGCCAAGGCGGCGCAAGCCTCGGGCCTGCCCGCCCCGGCCGCCGCCGGCACCAGGCAGCCTGGACGGCTGCACCCGGGCGCGTGGGGTCACAGTTCTGCCTGCGCGCCCCCTTGCTGACGCGCCCGGCATCGCAGACAATAATTAGAGTTAACCAAGGCCCGCGGAGGCTGCTATGTCGGCTGTTTTAGTTCTCAATGAAATTACCAGCGAGCGCGAAGAAGTGGTTCGCGCCTTACAGGCGGAGGGTTTTACGGTCGCCGCGGCGCAAAGCGCCACCGACGCCGTGCGCGAAATCTGGGCCGGCACCTTTATCGTCGCGGTCATCCCGACCTTGCTCACGGGCACGACCTCGACGGCGCTCAAGCAACAGCTAGGGCAGCTCGCGCCGGAAATTGAAGTCGTCGTGCATAACAAGCAAGAAGAGCTCAGCCGGCTGGTGCGCAAGGTGTGCGCTATTCGCGACGGCGTCGCCGCCGCCTAGACCCTCGCGGCGCGCTGTCCTTCCGGCAGGTGGCGCACGTTTCTTCCATGCGCAAACTTACCGGCAGGTGGCGCACGTTTCTTCCGCGAGCATAGATTGCAGGGCGGTGTGGCTAGCACCAAAGGCTGTGGATACCACAGCCGTCTCGCTGCGCCCCAGAGGGTCGCTATCTGCGAGCAGGAAGACATGTGCGCCACCTGCCGGTCCTCCACCTATCTGCGAGCAGGAAGACACGTGCGCCCACCTATCGGTCAGCGCAGATACGCCCCTACCTAAAGCAACATCATCTCGGGAATGAGCACGCCATCGCGCTCGTCGTGGCTAGCGGGTACGACGAGGCCGGCGTCGCCTAGCAGGCGCATGGCGTCTTCCACGGTGCGCACGTCGAGGCCGACCGCGGCGGCGATCGACGCCGTTTCGCACGCGACAAACACGGCGTTGCCATCGCTTGATTCACTTTCTTCGGCGAGCTGGCGAAGATACTGCGCCACGCGGTGACTGGCGCTGGGGTTGAGCAACAATTCGATTTGGCGATTTGCTTTGGCTAGCCGCGTCGCAAAGCTACGAATCATGCGCACCGCGATTTCGGCGCGATCGCGCAACATGGCCTCGAACGTCGAGCTATCGACGGCTAGCAACTGCGCGCGCTCGACGATGACCGCGGTGGCGGTGCGAGGGCTGCCGAGCAAGAGCGCCATCTCGCCGAGAAAATCACCCTGCCGCATGGTTGCAATTGGTCGCACCACGCCGTTAATCGTGCGGCGCAATTCAACGACGCCCGATTGCACGACGTACATAAAATCGCCCGGCTCGCCCTCGCCGAAGACCTGCGAGCCTGGATCATAGACTTTGCTAAAATGCTGGACCATGCGACGCAATTGTACCTGCGCGGCGCCTCGGCCTGGTGCCCGCGCGCTACTTTATTGTGAGGTGCCGCAGCACGTGATAGACGCCGTGCACCGCCGTCTTGGCGTTGGCGACGCGCGTCGCGATCGCGCCCTCGCTTCCATCGCCGAGGCCATATGCGATCGGCACCTCGGCCAAGCGGAGATCGAGCCGCATGGCACGCACCACGAGCTCAACGTCCCAGCCGCGTCCCGAGGCGCTCATGCCCAGGGCCGTCAACGCGGCGTAGGCAATTGCGTAGTAGCCACTAATCGACGACACGCGGCGGGCATAAACGCCGGAGACAAACTTCGACAATAACCACGTCGGCGACATGTGGCCGCCCGCCGGGACCGCGAGCGCCACATCGACGGTGTTGTCCGCGAGTGCGTCGATGAGCTGCGTCACGCCAGCCGCGTTCGCGAGCTTGCTTGCGGGGACAAAGACGACGACGTCAGGCGCGACCGGCATGGCCTGCAACTTGGCGAGCGCCGCCAAACAGTTGGCGCCGTAGCCAGCGCCGGCCGGCACAAACGTCGCGCCGGCGTCGAGCGCGATGGCGCGAAGTTCGATGCCCGCGGGGGCGACGAGGATCGTGCTGCGCAGCCGACGCCATGGCAGCGTCGCCAGCGCCCGCCGCGCGCCGGCGGCGTCGTCTGCTAGGATCACCGCATCAACCGCCATCTGCGAAGTGTAGGACGCAATGTTCATGGTGTCAAAAGATGGATGGCGCGGGCGACGTATGGGACACTGCGCGCATGTCGATTTCGTATAAGGATGCGGGCGTGGACATCGACGCCGGAGGTCGGCTCGTCGACCGCATCGGCCCGCTCGCCAAGGCCACCATGCGGCCCGAGGTGCTCAGCAGCATCGGCGGCTTTGCCGCGCTCGCCAGCATCCCGACGAAATACCGCGAGCCAATTCTCGTGACCGGCACCGACGGCGTTGGCACCAAGCTCAAGACCGCCTTTGCCACCGGCCGGCATCGCACGATTGGCATCGATCTGGTCGCCATGAGCGTCAATGACCTCTTAGTCACCGGCGCCGAGCCGCTGCTTTTTCTCGACTATTTTGCCAGCGGCAAACTCTCGGTCGACGTTGCCGCAGACGTCATCGCCGGCATCGCCGATGGTTGCAAACAGGCCGGCTGCGCCCTGGTCGGTGGCGAAACCGCCGAGATGCCCGGCATGTATCAAGACGGCGAATACGACCTGGCCGGCTTTTGCGTCGGCGTGGTCGAGCGCAACGAGATTCGGCCGCAAGCGAACTTGCAGGCCGGCGATGTCGTACTCGGCCTGCCCTCGTCGGGCCTGCATTCCAATGGCCATTCCTTGGCACGCAAGGTTTTGCTCGAGGTCTTGCGTCTACCGCTCGATGCGACGCCGGCAAAGCTCGGCGGCCAGACCGTCGCCGATGCGCTGCTGGAGCCAACCCTCATTTACACGAAGGCCTTTGCCGCGCTCGCAACCGCGGGCGTTAGTTTCTTGGGCGCGGCGCACATCACGGGTGGTGGGCTTATCGAGAACCCGCCGCGCATGTTTGCCGACGCGTCGCTGGCGTTTGCGTTTAGGCGCAGCAGCTGGCCAACGCCGCCGATTTTTGATCTCATCGCCTCGGCCGGTGTCGACGCCCACGAAATGTTGCGGACGTTTAATTGCGGCGTCGGCATGGTGATCGCTGTGCGCTCCGGCGACGAAGCCGCGGCACTCGCGGCGCTTGCGCCGCACGGCGCGCGGCGCATTGGGCAATTAGTGCCTCGCGATGGCGGCGACCCCGTGCAATTTATCGGATAGCCAATGCGCCCGTTTAAGCTCGCAGTGTTGGCGTCCGGACGAGGCACGTTGCTGCCCGCGCTAGTCGAACTCTGCGCCGCCGAGCCGTCGCGCTTTGAACTCGCCTGCCTCGTCGTCAACGTGCCCGACGCGCCGGTGCGCGCGCTCGCAACGCAGCTCACGCCAACGTGCCCACAACTCGTGCTGCCGCATCGCGACTACCCAGATCGCGCCGCGTATGAAACCGCGATGCTTGCCGCGATGGCGCCTTACCGTCCGAACCTCGTAGTGCTCGCTGGTTTTCGCCGTCTGCTGACTTCCACCTTCTTAGACGGCATCGCCTGCCCGACCATTAACGTTCACCCCTCGCTGCTGCCAGCCTTTCCCGGCATGGACGCGCCCGCGCAAGCCCTCGCCGCCGGCGTGCCCACCACCGGCTGCACCGTGCACTTCGTCGACGCCGGCATGGACACCGGCGCGCCCATCGCCTCGCGGCACGTCGCCATCGAGCCCGGCGACACCCCCGATTCACTTCACCGCCGCATCGCTGCGCAGGAAGCGCCACTTTTGTGCGAAGTGATCACACGCCTCGCGGCAGCAACGTAGGCGCCCGCTTCGATTTCATTCACTTACTCGTTCCAATAGGCGCCGGGCGCGGCTGTAAATAGCCAGCGCCCCGGCGCTCAGTAGTTCGACACTCTCGCTCAAGATCTGGTTTAGCAGCCTTTCTGCAGCGTCCCCCGCCCCGGGCTTTCCAGGGGCCCGGGCGGGGAGCTGATGGGCCGGACATGCAGGAAAGAACAAAACCCGAAGTCAGCATGTACCCGGTTTGTACCCGGTATTTGAACGCGCCCCGAAAGGGCAAAACATTCTACTAATGCCGAATCAATTGGCATTGCCGGTTACAATACCGAAACGCAGGTCGCGTGCACAGCTGGCGCTGGCTGTTGGGACGCCGCATCGCAAGGCCAAAGATGGGTCGCGCCGTGGCGGCAAGCGCGCCCTTGCCCGCGGCATGGCAAGTCTGGCGATTCGCATCGCACTGGCCATCAAGCGCGTACCCGGTCGCGACTGTTGTAGCGGGGGCTGGATTTGAACCAACGACCTTCGGGTTATGAGCCCGACGAGCTACCAGGCTGCTCCACCCCGCAATAAGGTGCTCAGACGAGCTGAGAGCTGCGATATGCCATGGCGGCCCTGAGGCGTCAAGGACTGCCTGCAAATAAAGTATTACGGAGCTACTAGCCAGTCGACTCGGACGGCGGTGAAGTTGACGTAAAACCACCAGCCCAGCTGACCGTCATAAGTGTCGCGGTCGTCGTGCAGCGCACAGTTTTTCCCGTTGCCAGGCGTGCCGCCCGGCAGCATGATCGAGAGTTTTTTGCCACCGACGAGCGGCAGGCTGAGCGGAATGACCGTCGCGTCGGCCGTGGCCTCGGTAAGAAAGCCCCGAATCACACCATTGATCATGCCTTGTGCGGGGTCTCCCACCAACGTCGCTGAAATTTGCGTTTGCTCGAGCACCAGCGGAATGCCGCCCAGCGACAGCGAGGCGGTGGTCGGCGTGCTGACGATGCAAGCGGCGGCAGGCTCGACGAGCCCCGGTGTATAGCCGCCAAGCGTGCCTTCGTCGATGTCGAGGCAGGTACCACTGGCCACCACGATCGCAGGCGCGGCAATGTCGAGGCCACTCGGCGAGCAGGCGCCGCCGGCGATGCAATTGGCGAAGTTAAAATGCATGGCAATTTCGTCGCCCGCCGTCGCGAGGATCGGGGCAGCTTCGAGTAGGAGCACCGGCGAGTAGTCGAGATAGCCGTCGCTGTCATTGTCTTCGTTAATGTTGTCAGCATACTGGCGATTGATCGCGAGCGAGCCGACATCGGTAATGTCGCTACAAACGCTGAGCTCGATAAACGCGTGCGGATCGCGCAGCTTAAACGACGTCAGACGATAGGCATACACCGTGGACTCGCACGCGGGCGAGCCGACCGAGCTGCCGCTGCTACAACAGACCTCCGTATTCGCCGCGGTGTGTAGGCATGCTGACTGGCAGTCGACGTCGGCGACCGCGTCGAGCGTGCACGGGTCGCCGTCGTCGCAGGTCGTCGGGCAACCAGCACCGGTCACCGGATCGCAGGCCTCGCCGTCGTCGACGGTGCCGTTGCCACACGCGAGCTCGCACCACCTATCGCACGTCAAGTCGCCGATGGTATCGTCGTCGTCGCATTGCTCCGGCTCCTCAATAACGCCATTGCCGCATATCGATGGCGTTGGTGGCGGGGGCGGCGGCTCGGTCCCTGCCTGGTTGCAAGCGGCCGCCGCCAAGCCGCAGCTCACAAGCCATGCCAACCGCCATGCCGCCAAATGCTTCATGGCCCGACACTAGCGGCATTTGCGCGGGTGCGGCAACGCGCGCGCGCCTGATTGTGGGTGCGATCGCGGCCGCCCGCCCGCGCCGCTTGTGCTAGCCTGCCGCCGTGATTGTTTTCGATTTCGATGGCACCTTAACTGACGCCGAGGCGGAGGGCGCGCCGTTTGTGCGCGGCTATTTGGAAGATATCGCACGTTTGGTCGGCAAATCGCCCGATGACGCCGAGGTTGCGGCGCGCTCGGAGGCGGTGATCGCCGATATTGTCAGCCGACCGAGCGACCACGCGTTTTATTGGGGCGGCTATGCGGTGGCGCCCGCCTCGGTAGACCCCTATCTGCGCATGGCCCTGGTCGCCGATGCCATTTTTGATCACTACGGGGCCTTTAAGACCGCCAGCGATCGCGAGCCGCTCTTGCGCTCGGTCCTGTATCGCTACAACTACGAAAAAACGCGCTCGGTGTTTCGCGACGGCGCGCGGCCGCTCCTCGCCGGCCTGCGCGCGCAAAATGTGCATGTCGTCACCAACTCCAACACCACCCATGTCTGCGGCAAGATCGCCGAGCTCGACGGGGGCAGCGGCGAGGTCGCGTGGCTGACGCCGCGCGTGGTCGGCGATGCGGGAAAATTTGTCGTGGTACCGAAGGCGGATGCGATGCCCGAAGCGCTAACCATGCCAGGCCTGGCGCGCCCCATCTTGCTGCGACGCAAGTCGTATTTTGACGTGCTGTCGCGCTTGCTTGCGGCGGCGAACGAATCGTTTGCGGACCTCGTGGTGGTGGGCGACATTTTCGAGCTCGACCTCGCCATGCCACTGGCGATGGGCGCGCGGGTGATCCTGATGGCAAATCACGCGACGCCGCCCTACGAGATCGCCTACGTCAGCGCGCACGCCCGCGGGCAAGTGGTGCGCTCGCTGCCCGAGGTTGCGGCGGCGCTGCGGCAGCTCGCCTAAGGCGCCGCCCCATGGCACGGCGCCCACGCGCATGTTAAGCATGCGCCATGGCGCTCAATTTTGATCTCATTGGCAAACCATCCGATCCGCTGACACATAAGTATGCGTGGAAGGATTGCGTGCTCTACGCGCTCGGGGTCGGCGCCACCACCGCCGCCGAGCTCGACTTTCTCTTTGAAATGAACGGCCCCAAGGTGCTGCCGACGTTTGCGGTGGTGCCGTCGTTTTCGGCGATGCTCTCGGTGTGTGGCCGCCTCGGCGCCAACATGGCGATGGTCGTGCACGGTGAGCAAGCGATCAATTTGCTGCGTCCCATTCCGCCGTCCGGATCGCTGGAGACCCGCGCGGTGGTCGAAGGCATTTTCGACAAGGGCAAGGGCGCGCTCGCGGTGGTGCGTGCTGACACCACGGATGAGCGGGGCGAGCCGCTATTTACCAACAAATTTTCGATCTTCATTCGTGGCGCCGGCGGGTTTGGCGGCGAACGCGGTCCCGATGCTGGCAGCGGCGAGCTGCCAACCCGTGCGCCCGACTTTGCCGTAACCGAGACGACGTCGCCTGACCAGGCGGCGCTGTATCGCCTCTCGGGCGACTACAATCCGCTGCACATCTCGCCCATGTTCGCGACCCAGGTCGGTTTCGCACGGCCGATCTTGCACGGGCTGTGCACGTACGGCATCGCGGGGCGCGCCGTCTTGCGCCACGCTGCGGGCGGCAACGTCGCCAAGCTAACCTCGTTTGGCGCGCGCTTTGCGGCGCCGGTGTTTCCCGGCGACACGCTAACCACCGAGGGCTGGGCAAATGGCGACGGCACGTTTGCGGTGCAAGTCAAAAACCAAGATGGTAAGGCCGTGCTCTCGCACAGCACCGCCACGATCGCGGCGGCGTAAGCTGCGCTATGCCGCTGACGCCGACGTCTCAGGCCGTCTTGCTCGCCACCATGCGCGAGGTCGGAGCGCGCGTCATCGCGATGCGCGACGCGGGACTTACGCAACGCGAAAAGTCCCCCGGCGATGTCGTCACCAACGCCGACCTCGAGGCCTCAGCGCAGCTGATGGCCGAGGTGCACCGCCTGTTTCCTGACGATCGCATTGTCAGCGAGGAGGCGGTCGATGAGATTGCGGGCCGTGGCGGCGATCGCATCTGGTACATCGACCCGATCGACGGCACCAGCGATTACGTCAGCGGGCGCGACGGCTTTACGATCATGGTCGGGCTCGCCATCGCCGGCCATCCAGCCTTCGGCGCGGTGTATCAGCCGACGACCGGTAATATGTACTACACGGTAAAGGGCCGCGCCTATCGCGAACGCCCCGGCGCGCGGCGTGAGATCCTCGCGGTCTCGACCGTGGCCGAGGCCAGCGATGCCAGATTGGTCGCATCGCGGTCGCGGCGCACGGCGGATGTCGACGCGGTCAAGGACGAGCTGGCGGTGCAGCATGAGTTCAACATTGGCTCCATCGGGCTTAAGCTGTGCCTCATTGCCTGCGGCGAGTTTGATCTCTACGTCAATCCGCGGCCGCGTTGTCGGCTGTGGGATACATGCGCGCCCGAGGCAATTTTACGCGGCGCTGGGGGCGAGCTGTCGACGCTGGCCCCAGCCATGTTGTCCTACGCCGCGCCCGAGCTGGCCCTCCGCGAGGGCCTGGTCGCGTCCAATGGGCACATCCACGCCGAGGTCGTCGCGAAATTGCGCCCCCTCTTCGCTCGCAAGTAGCTAAGATGCCGGCCGGTCTGCTACCCTGCTAGGCATGCAACTGCGAACCACCGCGTGGGCCGCCATCTTTGTGCTGCTGGCCGGCCCCCTGGTGGCGACGGCGCAGCCGAGCCGCAAGGACCAGAAAAAGGGCGAAGCGCTTTACGACAAAGCCAAGGCCGAAAAAGATAAAGGCGACTGCGCGGCGGCGCTGCCCAAGTTTGCCGAGGCGCTGGCGCTGACCCAGAACAACTATGTGCTGTTCGACCTCGCGCAGTGTTTTGAGCGCACCAGCGAGCCGACGAAGGCGCTGCACCATTATCTGCTGCTCAATGCGCGGCTGCCGACGTCGCCCTTGGTCGACGCGGTCAACGACGCGGTCGCCACGATTGAGGCTGGAGACGAGCGCGCGGCCTACCTATATTACGCAGGCTATCTTGAGGCGGGCGCCGCGTTGCCTCCCGAGCAACAGGCAGGCGAATACACGGCACTGGCCATCGAGCGCAAGCTGGCGCTTGAGACCAAGAACCCAAGCTGGGCTAAAAGCGACGATCCCGACGTCGAAAAGCCGCCGCTGGATAAGCCCGATCTCGGCAAGCCCGATGTGAAAGTGCCAGTGACGAAACCCCGCACCCCGGCCCGCCCAGGGCGTACCAAGAAGCTGCTTGGTATAGGCCTTGCGGCGGCTGGCCTGGGCACCGGCGCCGTGGCTGGCTACTACGGCATCTATCGCGGCGGCCAGTTGGCCGATGATTCCGCGGCCTGCGCTGCCGATGCAGATTGCAAAGACACGGAACGGGCCGACGACCTCAACACCAAGGGCAAGCTCTACAACAGGCGCGGGTTTATTTTTGGCGCCATCGGCGGCGCGGCGCTCGCCGGCGGCGTGGTGCTGTATTGGTTAGGCCACAAGCAAGCCAAGGCGGGGCGCACGTCGGTCACGCTAGTGCCTTCGATCGATGCCGAGGGCGGCGTCTCGGCGGTGCTCGTCGGTACGTTCTAGCGGCTCTTTTTGCACGCCATGGCGTTCCACGAGGGAGTACCAAATGCACATGGATCTCCAGGTTTCGTCGTGGTTCGTCCAGGCCCTGAGCTCGACCTCTTGTCTAATTTCACGTGTTGGCTAGTTTCGCCCGCGGCAATCTCAACCACCTCATCGCGATATCTCGAATACTTCAAGGTCACGGTGAACGCCTCGTTAACCCCGACGGTTAGCTCATGCGGCGTCTTCCCAACTCTTTTGCGACCGACATAGACTTGTGCGCCCTTGGGCACTGACGTGATGCGCACCACGCGCGTCTTAGGCGTATCTACAACCGGCGCATCGACCGAAGGTGCGTCGACGGGGGGCACGGCACCTTGCGCGTCGGGCGTGATCGCGATCGCGGCGTCAACGGGCAAGGCCGCATCCGGTAGCTGCAGCGCTCCACCGGCATCGATGATAGCGCCGCGCCCATTTTGGTCTTTACCGCCACCGCCAAAGGCGGCGTATCCCACGGCGACGACGGCAACCGCTGCTATCGCGAGCCACAACCATAGCGACCGCCGGCTTGGACGCAACTGCTTGGCGAACGCGCTGCTCGTGTCCGCCGAAAACGTTGCGGGGCGTTGCACGGCTAATTCCGACAACTCCTGGCCGCCGAGCGCCGCGACGTGCACCGGCTCGCTGGACATCCCGGCGGGCAGTCCCAGCACGAGGTCGGTCACTGACGACGTAGGCGCCGAGCTTGCGGCAGGCTGTGCCGTTGGGATGGTTGCCGAAACCGCAGGCGCAGCCGGTCGCGATGGCGGCGGGGGGACCACGGCGGGCGACGTTGAAGCGCCAATGTCGGCGCTGGTGACATTGGCAGCGGGCGAGCCCGTGGCCGCATCGGCCGTCGGCGTTGCACCCGGTGGTGGCGCGAAATGGCCTTGACGCGTATCCGGGCGTTTGCCAACAAGGGACGCTGCGGCGGCTGGTACCACAGCAGGCGAAACAGCAGGCGGTGCGGCCGGCGATGCGAACGGTGGCGGCACTGTCGATCCGGTCGATGCTAGGCGAGGCACCGCAATCGGCGCTGGCGCGACCGGGACCGCCGCCGTCTTGCCGGCCGTCGCGGGCGCGATCGGCATCGGCATTTTTTTACTCGCGGCAGGCGCAGGCCTTTCGGCCGGCGCGCCCCCTTGCGGCTCAAGCACGACGCTCGCGACATCCGCGACCGGCTTGGTAAGCCGCACGGGTCCCGCGCTCGCGATGGCGCCGCCCGCGGTCCTCGTGGTCGCGCCCTTAGGCTGGCGTTCGGTATCGCCGTCATCGACCGGGCGCGGCGGATCGACTCGGGTCGGCACGGCGGCAAGCGGCGCCGACGGCGGGCTTGTCACCAGCTGATCAATTCTCGCGCGGCGGCGATTCTTTTCGAGCTGCGCCTCGTCGACGCGCCCTTCACGCGTGAGCGGCACGGGCATCGTCGGCGCGTCCATATCGAGGCCATCGTCGGCCTCGGTATCCATGTCCATGTTGATGGGCGCCTGCGACGAGCGCAGCGCCCGCGCCTCGGCGTCGGATACGGTGTACTCGCGCGGCGGGGCGAGCACGGGCGCCGAGGCCGCGCGATGCCCGATCCACGGCTCAGGCACCTCGCCAAACAGCTCTTTCATGAATCGCGACATCGACCGCGACGATAGCGCCAGGCGCTCCCCCACGGCGAATTGCTCGATCGCCTCGGCGAGCTCGCCCGCGTGCTGGTATCGCGCCTTGGGATCAACCGCGAGCGCACGCTCGATGATTGCCTGCAGCCCAAGCGGAAAGTCGGGATACAGCGACGTCGGCTTGCGATAACGGCCGTGCACGATGCGCTGCATCGTCTCGAAATCGCTGTCGGCGCGAAACGCGCGCTGCTGCGTGGTGGTCTCGTACAAGATAATGCCGAGCGCGAAAATATCGCTGCGCCGATCGAGCTCGAGGCCGCGGCACTGCTCGGGCGACATGTACGCAAACTTGCCCTTGATGGTGCCCGCCTGCGTTTCGGCGGAGCGCTCGGACGCCTTGGCGATGCCAAAATCGACCATCTTCACCGCGCCGTCGTAGTCGATCATTACGTTGGACGGCGACACGTCGCGGTGGACGATCTTCAGCGGCATGCCGTCGGGCCCCTTGCGATCGTGGGCGTGTTGCAGCCCCGCCGCCGCCGCCGCGACGATAAACAGGCCCAGCTCGAGCGGGATGCGCCGGCCGGTCTCGCCACAGCGCGCTAGGATCGCGCGCAGGTCTTGCCCGTGGACGTACTCCATGACGAAGTAGTGCAAATTATTTTCCGCACCAACCTCGATGACTTGTGCGATATTATTGTGGTGCAGGCTCGCCGCGAGGCGCGCCTCATCGAGAAACATTTTGATCGCCATCGCGTCGGCGGCGCGCCCGGGCACGATCACCTTGACCACGACGTAGCGCTCGAACGCGCCGATGCCGGCGATGCGCGCGAGATAGAGCTGGGCCATCCCGCCGGTGGCGAGCGGACGCACGATCTCGTACTTTCCGAGACGTTGTCCCTCTGCGACGCTAGAGGCTAAAGGATGCACCTAAATCTAAGTTTTTCAGGTAGCTCAGCCCGGGTCAAGGCGATTGCGGTCAACGCAGCAGCTATCGCGACAGCCTACCTCGCCGCGCTGTAGGCGCCGTTCCTACCTGCACCGCTAGCGGGTTACGTTGCGCCGCCAGCCACCGTCATGCTTGACACGCGAAATGTCGGGCACGCCGTCGAGCTGCGAATCACGAGGTCGTCGGCGACGGCGTCGATGCGGCCAAGGATTTCCGCGAAGTTGGCGGAAATCGTCACCTCGCTCACCGGGTGAACCATTTCGCCGTCTTCGATCCAGAAGCCCTGCGCGCCGCGTGAGAAGTCGCCCGTGGTCGGGTTAAAGCCAAATCCCATTAGGCTGGTGACGTAGAGGCCGCGTCTCGTGTCCCGCAGCAGCGCCTGCCGGGTCATGTTGCCGGCCGCCATGATGAGGTTGCTCGTGGTAGGTCCGGGATTGCCGCCAATGCCTCGACCCGCTGACCCAGTCGAAGCGCGACCCAATTTCCGCGCGCTGTAGACGTCACACAGCACCGTCGCCAAGACGCCACGATCGACGACGACGTTGCGCCGCGTTGCCAAGCCATCGCCATCAAAGGGCTTGGAGCCTGGCCCGCGCGGCAGATGCGGATCGTCGACGATGGTTAGCAACGGCGAGGCGATCTGCTGGTGCTCCTTGCCGACGAGGTAGGTCGACTTTCGCCACATCGCCGCGCCGTTGGTAACCGAAAAGACCGACCCGACGATCGCGCGCCCCACCTCGGGGTCAAACACGATAGGGCAATCCTGCGTCGCAATTTTGCGCGTGCCGAGCTGAGCCAGCGTGCGGCGCGCGGCCTCAACGCCAACGGCCTCGGGCGACTCAAGCTGCGCCAAGAAGCGCCCCGCCGTCCACCAATGGCCATTGCGCTTCTTGGTTGGGTCTTTGTCGTCGTCGCAAATCGGCTCGACGACGAGTGAGCCATACGAGCCGCGGTAGCCGCCAACAAAGCCGCGCGAGTTGGCAAATACAGTGGCGCCGATCGTCGACGACCACGTTGCGCCATCGGAATTGTGCAGCCGCGCGTCATGCGCCATCGCCGCGCGTTCGGCGCGCCGACACTGCTCAAGCGCCCACGCCGCCGAGATTTCAGGCATGGCGGCGTCATACAGATCGAGTTCCGGAAACTCCTTCGCCATTTCGGCCGCCTCCGGCAAGCCGCCGACGTCGTCGGGTTCGGCATATTGCGCCAGCTCGACGGTCGAGGCGATAAAGTCGCGCAACGAGTCGAGGCGCAAATCCGAGGTGTACGTGATCGCCTTGCGATCGCCGACAAAAGAGGCGCAGCCCTAGCGCGCGACTACCCGCCTCTTGCACCAGCTCGGGCTCGCCGAGCCGAATCTTGGTCGTCAGCTCGCTGCCCGAGCGCGTCAGCACTTCGGCGTCGGTGGCGCCCGCAGCGCGCGAAAGCTCGACGACGCGCTGGGAGAGGTCGCGTAGTTCTTTTAGTTCGTTTTCGTTAATTGCGGTGCTCATCGTTGCGTGCCTCCCACCGTGATGCTTGCGATGCGGACCGTCGGCGTGCCGACGCCAACCGGCACCGACTGGCCATCCTTGCCACACGTCCACATGCCATCCGAAAGCGTATAGTCGTTGCCCAGGCGGTCGAGCTGCCGCAGCACGGCGGGCCCATTGCCGATTAGATTGACGCCTTTGAGCGGCGCGGTGATCTTGCCATTTTCGATGAGGTAGCTCTCGGTCAACGAGAACACGAAATCGCCGTTGGAAATATTGACCTGCCCACCCGAAAACCGCTTGGCGTACACGCCTCGCGTCACCGAGGCAATGATGTCCGCGGGGTCTTCCTGCCCGCCGAGCATCAGCGTGTTCGTCATGCGCGGCAGCGGCATGGACTGAAACGATTCGCGCCGCCCATTGCCGCTCGGCGCGACGCCAAAATGGCGAGCGCTGAGGCGGTCGTGCATGTAGCCAACCAGGATGCCCTTGTCGATGAGTAGATTTCGCTTAGGGAGATAGCCTTCGTCGTCGACGTTGATGGTGCCTCGGCTATCGCCAATGGTGCCGTCATCGACCACGGTGCAAAGGTCTGAGGCGACGCGCTGGCCGATCTGGTCGGTGTAGTTCGAGGTTTTCTTGCGATTAAAATCGGCCTCGAGGCCGTGCCCCACCGCCTCGTGCAGCAAGATGCCCGAATCACCCGCCGCAAGCACGACCGGCATATCGCCCGCCGGCGCGTCGACGGCGCCCAGCATGGTGATGGCGATGCGCGCGGCTTCGCGCCCGTGCGCCGCGGCATCGCGCTCCGCCTGGCCAAAGTATTCAAGGCCCAGGCGTCCGCCGCCGCCCGAGCTGCCGGCTTGGCGCTTGCCGCCGTCTTCCGCGACGGCGCGCACGCCAAAGCGAATCATCGGTTGCAGATCGGTGGCGCGGCGGCCATCCGAGGTAATCACCAGCACCTCGCGCAGGCTCTCGGCGAACGAAGCCTCGACCTTTTCGATGCGCGGATCGTAGGCGCGCGCCGCCTGATCGGCAGCCCTGAGCAAGGCTAATTTTTCGGCGACGGGCACCACCAGCGACAGCGTTGGAACCGCGTAGTAATCGGCAACCTGGGCGGTGTTAGCCGCCACCGGTGCCACCCGCGCGCCCGTCGCGGCGATTTGCCCGGCGGTGCGCGCCGCATGCAGCATGCGCTCTGGTCGCAAATCCTCGGTATAGGCATAGCCGGTGGCGTCGCCAGCCAAGACGCGGACGCCAAGGCCGAGCGAAACGCCGCGGCCAACGGTCTTGACCTTTTCTTCCTCGAGCGCGTAGTCGGCGCTAACGCGAAATTCAAAATATAGGTCGGCATAGTCACCGCCACTTTGCAGCGCGGCGTCTAGCAGCGACGTCGCGAGCGCGTCATCGATGGCGTGCAGGCCTCCAGGGGCAAAGGGGGCGCGAAGCCCAAGGGGTGCGTTAACAGGCATGGCGGTAGTGTAATCACAAATGCGCACACGAGCGATCGCCGCGGCGCATACTCGCTGCCTATTGCGGCAGGACCCGCGCTAGCGCCGTTTGCTAAGCGCTCGGGCCGCCGGCTTTTTATCGCGTGGCGCGCTGCGGCCGCTGGCGGTGGAGGATAAGGTGCGAGTCTTGGGTTTGGCAGTTGCGGCGCTGCGCGACGCCCCAGCCGTGCGCGATGCCCCAGCGGTGCGCGATGCCCCAGCCGCGCGCGATGCTCCAGCCGTGCGCGCGGGTCGACTATCGCGTGCGAGCGCGGGGCGACCAGCCTGCGGCCTATCCGATCCGGGGCGCTTGCTCGCGGCGCCGCCAGGCCTGCTGCGTCCGCCGCGATCGGCAGCGCGACCCGTCCCGCGATCGGAGCCGCGCTCCGCGCCACCACGAGGCCCCGTCGACGATGGCCGCGGCGCGCGCGGCGGCGGTGCGGCGCTCGGGCCTTTAACGGGTTCGCTGGCGCCAGCCGCCGCAGCCGCTTCGAGCTGACCCCGCGCATGCGCACGACGCGCCAGCTCGGTGTCTTCGCGCTTGGCGGTCCATTTGCCGCGCGCGACGCCCTTGCTGGGCCCTAGCCCGGCTAGCGTGCGCAGCTCGTTAAGCTCGTGTTGGTTCAGCTCGCGGGCATCGCCGACGCGCAGGCCAAAATGCGTCAAATTGCCAAAGGCGACGCGTTGTAGCTTGGTTACGGTGAACCCAACCGCCTCCATCATGCGGTGAATCTGCCGCGACTTGCCCTCGTGCAGGGTGATCGCCACCCAGCTGTGCTTGCTCTCGCCTGGCAGCATCGAAACTTCGGCCGGCATGGTCTTACTGCCATCGTCGAGCGTGACGCCGCGCCGCAGCTGCTTGATGTTGAGCTCTGAAAGCGTGCCGCGCACTTTGACGTGATACGTCTTCTCGACGTGGTGCTTGGGCGCAAGCAGGCGTGACGCGAGCTCGCCGTCGTTGGTTAGCAAGAGCACGCCCTCGGTGTAGAAATCGAGTCGCCCCACCGGGGCAACGCGGGCCGGCAAGTTCGGCAGATAGTCCATCACCGTCAGGCGGCCTTCATCATCGGCCAGCGACGTGATGCAGCCCTTGGGCTTATTGAACAAGATATAGACGGCGTCTTCTTTGTGCAGGCCCTGCCCGTCCACCGACACCATGTCCGTGGTCGGATCGACCTGCGTGCCGAGCTCGGTCACGACCTTGCCGTTGACCTTGACGCGGCCTTGGACGATGAGGTCCTCCGCCTTGCGCCGCGCGGCGATGCCAGCTTGGGCAATGAACCGCTGCAATCTAATTTTACTCGACATAACGCGTGCGTTGTACCTAATTCATCGCGACTTCGCCCTCGTCGACGTCATCGAAGTCAGGCAATTGCGCCAAGACCTCTACCGCGGGCGTACCTGGGTCGAGATCGTCGCCCGCAAGCGGCTGCTGACGTTCCAGCAAGGCCTGGTTTTCGGGCGAAAGCTCGGTGAATTCACGCAGCGTAGGCAAGTCGCGAAGGTCCCCTAAGCTGAAGAAATCGAGGAACTCTCGCGTCGTCCCATATAAGATGGGCCGCCCTGCTTCTTCGCGCTTGCCGAGCATCTTAATTAAATTGCGCTCGAGCAAAATCTTTAGGGTGGCGCCTGAATCGACGCCGCGGATGTCATCGATCTCCGGCCGCGTAATTGGCTGGCGATACGCGACGATGGCAAGCGTTTCGAGCTGCGCGCGCGACAGGCGCACCGGGCGGCCCGCGATGATGTGCTGCACCCAACCGGAAAAGCGCGGGTTGGTGCGGAACTGAAAGCCCGACGACGCCTCGCCCAAAACGATGCCATCGTCCTGTGTGCTGGCCACCAACTCGGCGACCAGTCGTGTCACGCGTTTCATATCGCGCATCCGCAAAAGCTGGCGAATTCGCGGCAGCGGCAGCGGCCGGTCCGAGGCAAATACCAGCGCCGTAATCAGGCGCTTGCAGTCGTCATCCGAGAGCGCCGAGGCATCGGTTTCATCGTCGTCTGCGGCGAGGTCGAGCGGTGCATCGTCGGGCGCATCGGCTGCCAAATCGCCTGCCTCTTGGTCTAACTGGCCATCCGCCGCCAATTCGCCACGCTCAGACGCGTCGTCGCCTGCGGTCGGTTCGGCGGCCGCCATAAGCGTGGCGTCGCCCACGGGGGCTTCATCGTCGTTCGCCGTTTCGACCACCTCGGTCGTTACGTCGGCAACGGCCTCGGGGGCCTCTGCCTGGCCAGTTTGCTTGCGCGCTCGCTTATTTCGGGCCACGGCAGGGGCTTATCACGGCCCCCTGACAGGCCCAACCGGAATCGTCGCTAGCCCCCTAGCGATACTCGTCGGCGCCGGCGACGGTCTCGGAAACCCGCGATCGCAGGTCGTCGGTGGCGCGTTCGATCATGATATCGCCGCCCAAGCGTTCGCCACCTTCGGCACCCTCGCCTACGGCGTCATCGCTCACCAAAGCCTGCGAGATGCGAATGAGCCGCAACTTGCCGAGCTCCAAAATTGCCAATAGCGTCACCACGGCCTCGTGCCGCAGCTCCTCGGCGCTGACCTCGCGCCCATCGCGGATAAACGAAAATAGCGCAAAAAAGCTAACGCTCGCCTCGCGCTCGATCAGCTCGGTGAGTTCGGCGATTTTCTGACTGACCGAAAGCCGGTCGATGATGACGTTGTGGCTGACCTTGAGCTTGGCGCGTTGCATCAGGCGATCGAAGGCCTCGATCAGCTTGCCGACCGGAAACGGCGCCAGCGGCGCGACGGCGTCCGGGCTGACGTTTTCGGCCACGACATCTTCGGTATCGGCGCCGCGCATCCAAACGTTGCGACCGACCACGGGCCGATTGCCGAGGCCATCGGCCACCTCGCGGTACTTTTGATACTCGAGCAGGCGGCGAATCAGCTCCGCCCGCGGGTCGATCATTTCGCCGGCCAGGAGTTCGTCCTCGCCCGGGTCGGCGTCCACTACGGCATCGCGCGGCAAGAGCTCGCGGCTCTTGATGTAGCAAAGCGTCGCCGCCATCACCAAATATTCGGCGGCAACATCGACGTCTAAATTGTGCCAGGCGTCGAGGTAGGCGAGGTATTTTTCGGTGACAAAGCCGACGGGGATATCGAGAATATTGAGTTCGTGCTTTTTTACCAGGTGCAGCAACAGATCGAGCGGCCCCTCGAACATTTCGAGCTCGACACTATACGTGTCGCCGCCCTGCCTCGTGGTTGGTGCCGCCATCCCAGCTCGTTACCCTATGCCACCGAGTGAGTAAAGTTGGCGCGCGAGGAACTGCGCCGGGCCGGTAATGAAGCCGCGCAGCGGCGGCAGGATCATAAAGCCAATCACGATAAACGGGCCATAGACGGCGACCTGGTCGTACGTATGTCGCGCCTTGGTTGAGAGCAGGCCGCGTAAGACCGTGCCGCCGTCAAGCGGCGCGATGGGAATGAGATTGAACATCATCAGCATGAAGTTCAGGACCACCCCGAGCTGCAGCGCGCCATGCAGGGGCGAGCCCCCGCCCAAGACGCCGGTCTTGATGAGCACGATGTGCAGCACACCGATCAGCGAACCAAACAATAAATTCATCGCGGGCCCGGCGATGGCGACAAACAAGTGGCCGATGTCCATCGAAAATCGCCGCGTAAAGCGTGTCGGCTGCACCATGACCGGGCGACCCCAACCAGGCGCCGCAGCGCCGGCTAGCATGCCAAACAGCGGAAACATAAAGGTGCCGATCGGATCGGCGTGAGCCAGCGGATTGAGCGTCACGCGGCCTTGGCTGCGCGGTAGGCCGTCGCCCAAGCGATCGGCGACGAAGGCGTGGCCAAATTCGTGGACGCCGATCGACAAGACCAGGATGACCATGGCCTGGATCACAAAGCGAATGTTTTCAGGACTAGTGTCCATGGCGGCACTATGACCGGGCTTGGTCGAGGTTGCAATCGCCTCCTCGCGGCGATCGTCGGCGGCGATTTGGGGCGACCGCGCTGTGCCCCCTTGTGTTAGCATCGCCGCGATGGCGTTTCGGCTGCATCCTTGGGTTGCGACACTAGCGTGCGCGCTCGTCGGCATCGCCACCGCCGCCGCGGACCCGACGCCGCCTGAGCAGCTCAGCGAGGCGCGCGCCGCCTTCCGCCGTGCCGCCTGTGCCGAGGCGGCGCCCCGACTTTCTGATATTTTGTACCCAACGCCGCGGCTGGCGCGCACCAACGATCTCATCGAGGCGCACCTTCTGCTCGGCGCGTGTCGCTTGCAGGCTGGCGACGCGGCGGCGGCGCGGCGCGAATTTGAGGAAGCGCTGTTCCTTGACCGCGGGACCGACATCGACCCGCTCGTCTATGCAGCCGAGACGGTCGCCTTTTTTCGCGAGACCAAGCGTGCCTTGGTCGAGCGCGAACAACGCGAAGATGATAAACGCGAATTGGCGGCCGAAAAAGACCGCCTGCGTAAGTTTCGCGAGAGCCTGGTCTTTGTCGAACGACGCTCGTACGTGGTTAATTTTGTACCCCTGGGCGCCGGCCAATTTCAAAATAAACAGCGCACCAAGGCGATGATTTCGTTTGTTGGGCAGGCGGCCACCGGCGGCGCATCGATCGCGGTGTGGGGCTATCTCGTTGGCACGTATGGCTACAAGGGTGCCGTGCCGCCCGAGGACGCACGCACGGTGCGCTCGTTGCAACAAGCTGGCATTGCCTTTGGCGTAACGTTTTATGCGCTCTACGCGTGGAGCGTCGTCGACGCCTTGGTCAACTACCAACCGCGGGTACAAATTCAGGCCGACGAGTCGCTGATGCAGGAAACGCTGCCCGCGGCCGCGGCGACCGCAAGGGCCAAATCGTCTCGCCGCAAGGGCCCGCGCCTTTTGCCGATGGTTGACCTCGAGCAGCACCGCGGGCTGGCTGCGGGGCTGGGCTTGGTCTGGGAACGCTAATGGCCGAGCTGCAATACCTTGTTCCTGGCCAAGCGCCGCGCGTGTTTGCGCTGCGGGGGCCCGAGTTGACCATTGGCAGTGACCCGGCGAGCGATATTGTCATCAGCGACCCCCTGGCCTCGCCGTGCCATGCCGTCATCCGCAGCGACGGCACGGCGTTTGAACTCAAAACCACCGACCGCAAGCTGGAGCTGCTCGTCAACGACAAGCAACGTGGACGCCACACCCTGCGCGATGGCGACGTGTTTTCGATTGGCATCTGCCAATTTTCGTTTCGCCTATTCGAGGCGGCGCCGCCCCCCCTCGCCGACCGTGGGCCCGCTAACGCCAGCCAGCTTGAGATCGACGCCTATCGCAAGCTGGCGGCCTTTTCGGCGGCGCTGGCTGGCCGCGACGACGTCGACGCCTTGCTCGAAGAACTAATTGACGCCCTCATTGAGCTCTCGCGCGCGCACAGCGGCTTTTTGCTGACCAGCCGCGACGGCGTGCTCGAGGTCGCGGTCGCCCGCAACGTCAAGCGCGAAAACGTCGCGCACGCGGTCGAGCAAATGTCGGATTCCATCGTCGCGCGCTGCGTCGAGACGCGCGCGCCGGTGTTGGTCGAGAGTTCGTTG
Organism: Myxococcales bacterium; assembly: GCA_016716835.1. Lineage (NCBI taxonomy): Bacteria > Pseudomonadati > Myxococcota > Myxococcia > Myxococcales > Myxococcales bacterium. The sequence goes on from JADJUW010000001.1 coordinate 1,043,643, forward strand.
CAGCACGAGCTGGCCGGCGCCAAGAGCATTGTCGCGCTGGGGCTGTGCAGCGCGCTGTGCGTGCCGCTGCTCGATCGCACCCGCTTGCTTGGCGTGATCTATCTCGGCAGCCATTCCGTCGCGAATTTTTTCACCACGCAGACGCAGGGGCTGGTCTCGACGTTTGCCTCGCAGGCGGCGCTGCTTATCGGCAACGCGATGCTCGTGGCGCAACTACGCGGCGAGACCGCCCAGTTAAAGTCGCGCATCGCCGAGCCGCGGTTTGGCCAGCTCGTGGGGACCAGCCCCGCCATGCAGGCCGTCTTTGCCCGCGTCGATAAGGTCGCAGCGACCGAGGTCTCCGTCCTCATTACCGGCGAGACCGGCACCGGCAAGGAGCTGATTGCCCGCGAAATCCATCGCCGGTCGCCACGGCGCGCCGGCCCCTTTGTCGCCGTTAACTGTGGGGCCATCCCGGCCGAGCTGCTGGAGTCTGAGCTGTTTGGCCACGTCAAGGGCGCCTTCACGGGGGCGGTTGCCACCAAGCTCGGCATGTTCGGCGCGGCGCAAAACGGCACGCTGTTTCTCGACGAAATCGGTGAGCTTGCGCTGGGGCTGCAGGTCAAGCTGCTGCGGGCGCTGCAGGAACGCGTGATCATGCGCGTCGGTGCCGAAAAGCCCGAAGCCGTCAACATCCGTATTGTTACCGCGACGCACCGCGACCTCGAGGCCGACGTCAAGACCGGGCGGTTCCGCGAAGATCTTTTTTACCGCCTCAACGTGGTGCATATCGACCTGCCGCCCCTGCGAGATCGCGGCGACGACGTCGTCATCATCGCGCGCACCATCCTCGGCAAGCTCGCGGCGGAGACCGGCGCTGCCGCCTGGTCGCTCTCGCCGTCAGCCGTCGCTGCGTTTCGCCGCTATGGTTGGCCGGGCAATATTCGCGAGCTCGAAAACCGCCTGCGCCGCGCAGTGGTTTTTTCGAGTGGTCCCATCATCGATCTCGCCGACGTTGGCTTCGCCGATGCGGCGGCGGCCAAGCCGATGTCGCTCGCCGACGCCAAAGAACATTTTGCGCGGCAGTATGTGCGCGACGTGCTCGCCAGCAACCGCGGCAATCGCAGCCAAACCGCGCGCGACCTGGACGTCGATCCACGCACAATTTATCGCTATATCGAGCGCGCCGAGGGCGAGGACCTGGAATGATGATTAGGCGCTATCGACGCGAACGCGGACATCCGTGTCAGGGTAGTGTCGCGCTAGGGCTGCAGTTGCTCGACGCGACTCGCTTATCTACTCATAACCACAAGCAAACTCGGATTCACCGCTTGGCACGCCGTATGCTTGTTATAGGGCTCATACCCATGCTGGGCTGCTTTCCGCCAACGCTTGAGCTAGAACCGCCGGCCGAGTCAAACTCGCCGCCGGTCATTCTCTCGGTGCGCGGTCCCACCGGTGATGAGCTGCCGTGGCCTGGGCCCGTCACGCTGGTGCGCGGCGCCGGCACCGCGACGCTGCTGGTGCGCGACCTCGATCTGTCCGACGCGCTGTTCGTGCAACTGTTTGTCGATTACGGTCTGCCTGATCCGCAACCGACGCGCACGCCGAGCTGCCGCGTCGGGCCGGTTGTCGTCGGCGAAAACACCGACCGCACGATCTCATGTGACATCCGCGGCGTATGTCTGCCTGGTGATATCGGCATCAGCCGCACCTTGCTCGTCGATGCCTACGATCGCGAGCCCGCGCTCGGCACCGGCGACGACTTGTTTCGCGCGGTGCCTGAGCCCGGCTACCGCTATGAAAAGGTATACTCACTTTTGTGCGTCGACAGCCTGACCGACGATAGCGGCGGCGGCGCAGACGACGGCGACAATCTACCCGGCAAGGCCAACGTGGAGGCCGTCTTATGATGCGCTTGCTCCATGCGTCCTCACGGGCGCTCGGCACGGCGGTGGGTGTAGCCGTCGCGTTATCGGGCTGCATCGCCCTACCCGAGGACGCAACCTCGCCGCCCGCATCGTGCCAAACCTCCAGCGATTGCCCGAGCGACCAAATTTGTCTCGCGAACCAGTGCTACGGCGACCCACCAGGCGGCGCGTTCGGGGTCGTCGTCTCGCCTGCCGGCGCGAGCACGAATGCGTCGCAGGCGTCGTATCCCAACGTGTTTATCTCGGGCGCGGGCGAGCTGGGCACCTATGCCTTGGCCGATACCATCGTGCTGCCCGGTGCGCTCGCCACCGCGTGCGATGCCTGCGTTGGCCTCGATGGGGTGCAGGCCTTGCTCACCTTATCGCAGCGCAGCGCCTTTGTGGGAGGCCCCTCAAGCTATACGGCGTTGCCCGTCGATCAGGCGGCGCTAGGCGTGTTTCAGTTCAGTGTGGCCGCACAGAGCGCGCCGGCGCAGACGGCCTCGCTTGCGATCACCCCGATGAATGCTGAGGGCGCGGCGTGGAGCGCATGGCTGCCAAGCACGCGCATTGCCGTTCCCACGCCCTTCTCGGTGCTCTCGCCGCTTAACGTGTTAATCGACGGTCAGGCGCGTCGCGTCGTTGGCCGCGTCGTGCTGAGCAATGCGGCCCCCGCCGTTGGCTATGAAGTATCGCTGCACGGCAGGTTTGCCACCGACCGCGCGGGCGAGCGCATCTCCGCGGTGGTGACCACAAATGCCGACGGTGAATTTTCAGTGCCCGTGTCGCCGCTGGCTTTGTCGCAGGCCGACCTCGTGGTGGCACCGGGCCCGCTGACCATCGCGCCGACGTACAAAACGCCAATCGCGCTTGGCGACGGCGAGACCGTCGCGGGCGACGTCACGGTCACCATTACGCCGTCGACGTTCGTCACGATTGAGGCCGCGGGCTATGCGAGCAGCGGCACCAAGGTGGTCCCCGAGGCCGGCCGGGTCATCATCGAGGCGCAGTTTGATCCGGCGCCCAATGCTTCGGCGACGGCCATGTTTCGCGTCGAGGTCCCAATCGATGCGACAGGACCAGAAGTCCTCCAGGTGCCCACCGACGCCGCCACGTACTACCTCACGGTGATCCACGCGGGCGCGGGTGAAATCGGCAGCCTCTATCGCAAGCCAGTCACCCTCGCGCAACTAAAACAAGAGCACGTGCTGCCGAGCCGCACCTCGGTCGTGGGTCGCTTGATGGCGCTGGGAGAACCGGTAGCGGGCGCGACGCTAACGCTTGTGCCCAGCGTCGGCACGCTGTGGAGCAAGCCTCCCGAGCTGCAGGCCATCATAAGCGCGCAAGCCGCGGCCGCAACCCTGACGGCGCCCGACGGGTCATACGTGCTGTGGGTCGACACGTCGTGGCACGACCTTGGGAATTGGCGGCTAAGTATCGTGCCACCTGAGGCGTCGCCAACACCCTTGCCGCGTTGGGCAACGGTGCTCGAACTCGGCGCCGCCGCCTCGAGGGAAATCGACCTGTCGTTGCCCAGCGCCAGCGCCGCCCACGCGCGCGCCATCTTTCCCAATGGCCGCCCGGCCGAGGGGGCTCGCATCACGCTCTACCGGGTAAATTCGATTAACCCATGCCTCAACAGCGAATTCGCGCCGCCGAGCTGCGAGCTGCCTGAAGTTGTCGTTGCGTCGGGGATCACCGATGCCAATGGCGACGTGCTGCTAGTCATCCCAAATTCGCTGCCCGCGCTGTAGCGGCTAACCCCGACAAACAGGCTCAGGCGCCCCGTTTGCGTGACTGGCCGCAGTAGCGCCAGTCGACGGTTGACGCGACAGGGCCATGCGACTATGGTCCCCCCAAATAGCACTAGACAGACAATCAGCAGATACGTCCACCCGTATGCCCTCCCACGCACGCCTCCCCCGCACCGTCCTAGAAATGGACAACACGCATGCGCGGTATGGCGGCACGTCGGCAACGCACGGACACAACACAAGGCGCACCAAACACGTCGCAGCCTGCACGGAAGCCACCTATGTCAACCAATATATCTTTGCTCCCCGAATCCCCCAACGCTGACCTCCTCGCCACCACCGATGCCCTGCTAGCGGGCAAGCCCGATGCGGGCGCCGACGAACCAAGCGGCGACGAGCAAGTTGTCGCGCCTACGTTTGCGGCGCTTAACCTGCACCCCGAGCTGCAGCTTTCGCTCGACGACCTCGGCTACGTCACGCCGACCCCGGTGCAATTCGCGGTGTTTGGCCCGGTCAGCGCCGGCAAAGATCTCATGGTGCAGTCGCGCACCGGCACGGGCAAGACCACGGCCTTTGGCTTGCCCATCATCAACGCGGTGCACACCGACCTAACCGGCGTGCAATCGCTCGTGCTCGCGCCGACGCGTGAGCTTGCGATCCAGGTCGCCAAGGAACTCGGTTATCTCGGCAAGCATCGCGGCGTGCGCGTCGAGGCGATTTACGGCGGCGCGCCGATCGGCAAACAAATTAGCGCGTTGCAAGAAGGCGTTCATATCGTCGTCGGCACGCCGGGCCGCGTGCTCGACCATCTCGCACGCAAGACGCTCGACGTCTCCCATCTGCGCACCTTCGTCCTCGACGAATGCGACGAAATGCTGTCGATGGGCTTTTTCGAAGACATCGAGCGCATCACCAAGCAGCTGCCCAAGCAGCACCAGACGCTGCTCTTCTCGGCGACCATGCCCGACGAAGTCGGCCGCTATGCCAAGCGCTACATGACCAAGCCCGAGACCATCTCGCTGTCGGGCGACAACGTCGGCGTCGCGAATATTACGCACCAGTATTACGTCGTCAGCGGCATCGCCCGCATGCGCGACCTGCTCAAGATCTTGTTCAAGGAAAACCCCGAGAGCGCGATCATTTTCTGCAACATGCGGGATGAGACCACCGCCGTCGCGCGCTTCTTGCGCAAGCAAGGCCTCGACGCCGAAGCGATTTCCAGCGATTTGTCGCAGGCCGACCGCGAGCGCGTGATGGAACGCATGCGGCAGCACAATCTTCGCTTCCTCGTCGCAACCGACGTCGCGGCACGCGGCATCGATATTTCGAACCTGTCGCTGGTCGTCAACTACGCCTTTCCCGATGCGCCCGACATCTATGTTCACCGCACAGGCCGCACCGGCCGCGCTGGCAAACACGGCACGGCGGTTTCGCTGGTTGGCCCCAAGGAGCTGGGGTCGTTCTGGTATCTGAAGTTGCAACACAAGATTAAGCCGCAAGAGCTAATCCTGCCGCCCGATTCCATCCTCGAGGGCAAGCTGCCCGCGCCGCTGCCACCAATTTACGCGCAGCCACGTGATGCCATGTCGGCGCTGCGGCGCGCGCTGGTTGGCGAACCGACGGCGGAGCACCGCACCGTCGCGCAACGTATTCTTACCGACGGCGATGCTGAACGCTTGATCGCGCTGCTCATTGGCGAGCGCTTGGCTAAGCAGGCGCCTAAGATGATGCGAGACGACAGTGCCGACGAGCGAGGCGAACGCAGTGATCGCGGCGAGCGCAGCGACCGCGGCGATCGCCCGCGTTATGGTGATCGTCCCGAGCGCGGCGACCGCGGCGACCGTCCTCGCTTTGGCGAGCGCTCAGATCGCGATGCGCGAGGCGATCGCGGCGATCGGCCGGCGCGCAGCGAGGGTGCCGAGCGACATGATCGCAACGACCGCCCAGCGCGTAGTGACCGTCCTGAGTTCGGCGCACGTCCCGAGCGTAGTGACCGCCCCGAGCGCAGCGACCGCCCAGAGCGTAGCGACCGTCCAGAGTTCGGCGCACGTCCAGAGAGAAGCGACCGTCCGGACCGAGACAACCGTCCAGAGCGCAGCGCTCGCCCAGAACGTAGCGACCGCCCAGAGCGGCATGACCGCGATCGCGCACCAGCGGCGGCGATCACGGCCGGCGCGGCTCAACCCACCACTTCAGCGGTGGCTGCCGAAACTGCCCCTGTCCAAGGCGGCAGCGAAAAGCAATTTGGCGGCCGCATCAACCGGGTTTCGCGAGATGGCAGCGCCCCTGCACCAAATCGCGACGCGCAGCCTCGGCGCGACGAACGCAGCGATCGTAGCGATCGCGCTGATCGCCACACGGCGCCTGCGCGTCCCGCCCATATCGATCACCGTAAAGACGCCACGCCACCGGCAGCGCCACAAGCCGGGCAGGACGCACGTGGACCGCGACCACCTCGCGACGAACAACGCGGCCAACAAGAAGGCGGGCGCGGCGGCCGCGACCGTGGGCCCGATCATCGCGCCCAAGCCGGCCGTGGCGGCGAGCCGCGTCCGCCGCAAAACGACCGCGCCGCGCAAGTTGCCGCGGCAAGCAAAGCCATTGACGCAGACATCGCGGCCGGCGCCGCGAACTCGGCGGGACCAAAGGCGCCTGCGCGCGAATTCTGGGAAACCTGGGCCGAGGACAAGCAAGCCAAGCCCGCTGCACCAGTTGCCGCAGTGACGGAAACCGCCGGCGCCAAACACGGCAAGGCAGTCGGCACCAAGCCGGCTCCAGCCGCCAAAGCGACGGCCAAGGACGCGACGAAGGACGTTGCAAAGGAGGCGACCGTTAAAGCTACACCTGCAGCGAAGGACGCCAAACGCCCGAGCAAGAAAGATGCCGGCAAGAGCGAAAAACCTGCCGCCAAGACCAAGGGGCCAGACAAACCCGCCGCGGCAAGCAAGCCCGCCGCGGGCAGCCCAAGCCGCATCGTCATCAACGTCGGCAAGTCACATGGCATGACCGCGGATTCGATCCGCGACCTCGTGCGCGAGCTCGCGGGCGACAAGAGCGCCGACATCGCGTCCGTAATGCTGCGCGATGACTCGGCCGTGATTCGCGTCACCGACGTCGTAGCGACGACGCTGCTCAAGAAGCCTGGCAAGAAAAAAGTCAAAGGCGTCGCCGTAGCGTTCACTGCCTAACCGACCTGGGGGTGCCCCTAATAGGCCTCCCAGTCCAAAGCACTTTCGGATGAAGTAAGCCAAAAAGTCAGCGGCGCGCTATCATACCGGCGGGTGGCGCACGTTGCTTCCGCGAGCATAGATTGCACGGCGGTGTTCGTGGCACCGACGGATGTGGATACCACAGCCGTCTCGCCGCGCTCCGGAGGGTCGCTATCTGCGAGCAGGAAGACACGTGCGCCAACCTGCCGGTTTTAGGGACAGCCCTAGTCCGAGATCGTCGCTGCACTTTTGAGCAGTAGCCGCCTTGACTAAGCGGTCATTTGACATAGCCTGCACGCGATGTCTCGCTCTGCTCGCTCCGACCAGCACAATCTACATTCGATTATTGTCGAGGGTGCGCGCGAGCACAACCTCCAAGTCGATCGGCTCGAGATTCCCAAGCACAAGCTGGTGGTCATCACCGGACCCTCGGGCTCAGGCAAGTCATCGATGGCGTTCGATACCCTCTATGCCGAGGGCCAGCGCCGCTACGTCGAATCGCTGTCGGCTTACGCGCGCCAATTCTTGGGCCAGATGGAAAAGCCCAAATACGAGCGCATCTCGGGGCTGTCGCCAACCATCGCCATCCAGCAAAAATCGGCAACGTCTAACCCGCGCTCGACGGTCGGCACCGTCACCGAAATCTACGACTACCTGCGCGTGATGTTCGCGCGCGTTGGCACCCAGATGTGCCACCAATGCGGCAGCGCCGTCAGCGCGCGCTCGGCCTCTGAAATCGTCGACGAGCTAGCGTCGCTACCCGCCGGCGCCCAGGTGACGATCTTGTCGCCGAAGGCGGAGAATCGCAAAGGCGAGTTTCGCGACGTGCTGGCAGACGCCAAGAAGGCGGGCTTTGTCCGCGTGCGCATCGACGGCATGGTGGTGCGGCTCGAAGACGTCACCGCGCTCGAAAAACAGAAGAAGCATTCGATCGAAATCGTCGTCGACCGCGTCACCATCAGCAAGGAGAACAAGAACCGCCTCACCGACTCGGTGGAGACCGCGCTGCGCGAGGGTGGCGGCAAGCTGCTCGCGGAAATCGCCGGCGAGCGCAACCTGCGCTCCTACTCCGAAGATAACGCCTGCGCCAAATGCGGCATTGGCTTTCCGGAACTATCGCCGCAATCGTTTTCGTTTAATTCGCCGCTGGGCATGTGCGTGCAGTGCAATGGCCTGGGCGAGCGCATGGCGGCCGATGCCGCGCTGGTGGTGCCCGATGCCAGCAAGAGCATCCGCGACGGCGCGATTGCCACGTGGGGCGACAGCGTGTCCAAGGACTCGGGGTGGACGATCAATATCGTCAAGGCCGTGGCCAAGGCGCACAAGATCGACCTCGACAAACCTTGGCACAAGCTGAGCGAAAAACACCAGAGCGTCATCTTGTATGGCGCGGGGGACGACCGGGTGAAAGTCGAGTGGCAAGGTAAGCACGGCAACGGCGCGTGGGACATGCGTTTTGAGGGCGTGCTGCCGCAACTGGAGCGCCGCCATCGCGAGTCAAACTCCGACCGCGCGCGGCAGTACTATGAGACCTTTTTTCGCGCGATTGCCTGCACCGGCTGCGGCGGCGAGCGCCTGCGCCCCGAATCGCGCCATGTCTATGTCGCGGAGAAATCTATCGTCGACGTGACAAGCATGACCGTGCGCGCCGCCAGCGAATTCGTCACGACGCTGCGGCTAACCGGCAACAGGGCGCAGATCGCGACCGAGGTGGTGAAGGAAATCCGCAACCGCCTCGCGTTCTTGCTCGACGTCGGCCTCGATTACCTGACGCTCAATCGCAACGCCGGCACGCTCTCGGGCGGCGAGGCGCAGCGGATTCGCTTGGCGTCTCAGCTCGGTTCGGAGCTCTCGGGCGTGCTGTACGTGCTCGATGAGCCGAGCATCGGCCTGCACCAACGCGATAACGAGCGGCTGATCGCGACGCTGCACCGGCTGCGCGATTTGGGCAATACCGTGCTGGTGGTCGAGCATGACGAGGCGACGATCGAGGCCGCCGATTGGGTCGTCGACTTTGGCCCCGGCGCCGGTCGCCACGGCGGGCGCGTGATCGCGGAGGGCGTGCCGGCAGCGATCGCGGCGGCGGCCGATTCTCCGACAGGCAAGTTTCTCTCCGGCCGCGATGCGATCCTGGCACCGGCGCAGCGGCGCGCCGCCAAGGGCTGGATTTCGCTGAAGGGCGCGACCGAACACAACCTCAAGCATGTCGATGCGGACATTCCGCTTGGCGTGATGGTCGCGGTCACCGGCGTCTCGGGCGCCGGCAAATCATCGCTGATTAACGCCACGCTTTACCCGGCGCTTAATCGCAAGCTCACTGGCAGCATCGAGCGCGTCGGGCCATACAAGTCGCTCACGGGCCTTGAGCAAATTGACAAGGTCATCGTTATCGATCAAAAGCCAATTGGGCGGACGCCGCGGAGCAATCCCGCCACGTACACCAAGGCGTTCGACATTATTCGCGAGGTCTATTCGCAGACTCAAGAGGCCAAGACTTATGGCTATCAGGCCGGGCGCTTTTCGTTCAACGTGTCGGCAAAAAATGGCGGCGGTCGCTGCGAAAGCTGCGAAGGCGCCGGCATGCGCGAGGTCGAGATGCACTTTTTGCCCAACGTGTTCGTCACCTGCGAGGTTTGTAAGGGCAAGCGCTACAACGACGCCACGCTGCGCGTGCGCTTCAAAAATAAAAATATCGCAGAGATTCTAGAGACCCCAATCGACGAAGCGGCCGAGATTTTCGCGCACCACAAGCAGCTGTCGCGGATCCTGCGGACGCTGGTCGATGTCGGCCTTGGCTATCTCTCGCTAGGCCAGGCGGCTACCACGCTCTCGGGCGGTGAGGCGCAGCGGGTAAAATTAGCCAAGGAACTGGCGCGGGTGCAGACCGGACGCACCTTGTACTTGCTCGATGAGCCGACGACGGGCCTCCATTTTGGCGACGTCAAAAAGCTACTCGAGGTGCTGCAGCGCTTGGTGGAGGGCGGCAATACAGTGCTTGTCATCGAGCACAATCTCGATGTCATCAAGTCCTGCGACTGGGTGATCGATATGGGCCCCGAGGGCGGTTCCCGAGGCGGCGAAATGCTGGCCTGCGGCACCCCCGAGGCCGTCGCCAAGGTCGCGGCGAGCCACACTGGGCGCTTTCTCAAAGATCTGTTGGCCGCGAAAAAACGCGCGCCGGCGGCGATCGCCGTGGCACCGGGCAAACCGGCGCACGCCAGCAAGCGTAAAGTGGGCCTTGCGGCTAGCCGCGGTTAAGGAGTCCCATGCGCCATCTCAACGCCCACGACCTGCGCCCACCCGCCCATGGCGAACGCCATCGCATTGGCCGCGCCGGCTGGCTGCGCGCCGCGGTGCTTGGCTCCAACGACGCGATTGTCTCGACGGCGAGCTTGTTGCTCGGCGTCGCGGCCTCCTCGGCGTCCAAGGACGCCATCCTCGTCGCGGGCGTCGCGGGCCTCGTCGCCGGTTCGATGTCGATGGCCGTCGGCGAGTACGTCTCGGTAAGTTCACAACGAGATGCGGAAAACGCCGACATCGCGCGCGAGCGCAAGGAGCTCGAGGAATTGCCCGAGATCGAGCTCGACGAGCTGACCATGATCTATCAGCGGCGGGGGCTCGATGCGACGCTGGCACGGCAGGTTGCGGTGCAACTAACCGCGCACGATGGTCTAGGTGCGCACATGCGCGACGAACTCGGCATCGATCACGCGACGCTGGCGCGGCCATTTCAGGCGGCGTGGATCTCCGCCGCTAGCTTTGCGACGTTTTCGTTTGTACCGATTGCCGCCTTGCTCGCAGCACCTGCCTCACTGCGCATCGCGATGATCTTTGGCGTTTCGCTGGCCAGCCTTGCCGGCCTCGGCGCGCTCAGCGGCTATCTCGGCGGCGCGCCTGTTACCCGCGCGGCTTTGCGCGTAACCCTTGGCGGCGCGCTCGCCATGGGCCTCACCGCGGCGATTGGCCACCTGCTCGGCGTTTCGATCTCGTAACCGACAATGGCGATGATGACGCTCCATTACGCGATCGCAGCATGTTCGCTTGGCCGCGTCTTGGTCGCGGCGAATCACCGTGGCCTGTGCGCCTTGTTGCTCGGAGACGACGACGATGCGCTGATCGCCGATCTGGCGGCGCGATTTCCGCGCGCCCACCTCATCGCGGATGGTGATGCGGTCGCGTCGATGATGTCGGCCGCGCGTGCCCTCGTCGACGGGGCGCCAGTGGTGGCAGCCCCTCCGCTCGAGCCCGTCGGCACTGAATTTCAGAAACTCGTGTGGCACGCGCTAGGCGCCATACCCGCCGGCAAAACCGTCACCTATGGCCACCTGGCGCAAGCGATCGGCCGGCCATCAGCCACGCGCGCCGTGGCGCAGGCCTGCGGCGCCAATCCCATCGCGATTGCCATCCCGTGCCATCGCGTCGTGCGCAGCGATGGCGCGCTCGCGGGCTACCGCTGGGGCATCGAGCGCAAGCGCGAACTGCTGCGGCGCGAGCGCTTGGCTCGCCCTGGCGACGCGTTGTCGCTCTGATCGTAAAATGTTACGGCTGGCAAACGGACCGTCCTGACCACCCGTGGTCGAGCACTTGCGTCACCAGCCGCGGCAAACTGCCCGCCGCACCAGGCATATCAAATTTGCGAGGCAAAAATTCGTCTTCGGCCACGGGGCTCCAAATGCTGCCGCACATGACGCTTGCTACCACGCGACCCTCGGCCAGCGATAGCTTGATGATGCCTTGGCTCAGGCCTGCGGTTTCGCAATCGCAGCCGGCGCTACGCTGCTCGCTCTCGAGTGCGCGCCACACTGAAAGCGCATCCAACTCGGCGCTATCTTCAGCGTAGGCGCACCAGCGCAGCGACGCGTAGATGCCCTCAATAGCACCAGCGTGCAGTTGCGGGTCAACCACCACGACCAGGCGAGGATCGCATTTCGCCGCTGCGACGGCGACGTTGCCAGCTAGCACTGGCTGTGGCGACGGGCTAGCCGAGGCCGAGCTAGCGGCCTGCGACGCGGCCGGGGGCCGGGCTGAGCAAGCAAGCATGCTCCCTAACAAAGCAAGCAAGCACAACCTATAGACATTGAGCATCCACGGTCTAACGCCGCACGATCGCAAACGATCTTCCCTGAAGAAACATATTATTCAGCGCGTCTACAGCTCGTTTGCGCTAAACGTCAACACGCCCGGCATTTCGCTATCACAAAGCAGCATCGCAAGGCGGTCGACGCCAAGCGCGATGCCGCTGGCGGCCGGCATGCCCTCGGCGAGCGCTGCTAAAAACGCTTCGTCGATGGGATACTCGGCAAAGCCGCGAGCGCGGCGCTGCGCGAGGTCTAGCTCGAAGCGCGCGCGCTGTTCAACCGGATCGGTCAGCTCGCCAAACGCGTTGCACAGCTCAAGGCCGCCGATATAGGCCTCAAAGCGCTCAGCGAGATGGGGCGCGCCGGGGATACGCCTGGCCAAGGCGGCAAGCTCCACCGGCCACGCCTCGACGATGATGGGATGCGGCAGCGCCGCCAGCGCAGGATCGACGCGCTCGACCCATGCCGTAAAAAAGACGTCGTCCCATGCCGTCGCGGTGCCGAGATCGACGCCCGCGGCGCGAACGCGCGCGGCCAACGTCGCCGCCGGCTCGCCCGCCTTTAGTTCAATGCCGGCAAACTGCGCCATCGCCTGCGCCACCGTCATGCGCGGCCATGGCGGCGTTACGTCAAACGCGCGGCCAGCGACGTGCACCACCGGCCTGCCATGCGCCGCCGTCGCCACGTGCGCCACCAGCGCTTCGGTGTCCGCCACAATCTCATCAAGCTCCGCACCGGCGCGATACCACTCCAGCATCGTGAACTCGCTCGAATGATGCCTGCCCTCTTCGCCCGCGCGAAAGCACTTGCAAACCTGATAGATGCGCTCCAGCCCACCAACCAACAGCCGCTTCATTTGATATTCCGGCGACGTGATCAAATAACCACCATCCGCCCCCACCGCCTTCAAATGAACCTCAAGCCCCGGCGTCGGCACCAACACCGGCGTCTCGACCTCCAAAAAATCTCTTTCCTCAAAGAACCCCCGCAGCGCCCGCATCATCCCCGCCCGCCGCACCAAATTCCGCTTCCGCCCCTCCGTCAACCTCTCCTGCTCAGGAGCTCTCTGCTTCATCGTACGCGCTCTCCGCTAGCACCTAGAGCGAAGCTGGTTTGGTTCGTGGCAAGGCAGGCGCCCCCGAGGATGAGGGAGTGTACGACGGTACATGACCGAATCCGAGCGGGAAGCCTAACGCCGCCACGGGCCGAATCCAGCAAGCGGCCTATTTACCGGCTTGTTTAAGGCGCTCGACATATTCGTGCGTACGAGTGTCAATGCGAAGCAGATCGCCCACGCTAATAAAAAGCGGCACGCCAACGACGGCGCCCGTCTCCAGCGTGGCTGGCTTGAGCACGTTGCCCGAGGTATCGCCGCGCGCGCCCGGCTCCGAAGCCGTGACCTCAAGTTGAACGAAGGTCGGTAGCTCCACGGAGACTGGGCGGCTGTTAAAAAACAGCACGTCGCAAGGCATGTTGTCCTTGAGCAAATCATGGGCATCGCCTACCAGTTCGATCGCAACATTGATTTGCTCAAAGTTGGTTTCGTCCATCAGCGTGAGCTCATCATCTTGGCGATAGAGGTATTGCATCGTGCGCTGCTCGACGTTGGCCGGCTCGAGCTTTTCACCGGAGCGAATGTTGCGCTCGACCACCGCGCCGGTGAGCAGATTTTTGAACTTGGTCCGAGTAAACGCGGCGCCCTTGCCCGGTTTGACGAACTGGAACTCGACGACGGTGTATGGGTTGCCGTCCATGAGTACCTTGAGGCCCTTGCGAATGTCGGAGGTATCGTACATATGGCGCATGCTGTACTAAGCGCCCCGTGCAAAATCAACCCAACTTGCGGGCTTAGGCGCGGCGGTGCCAGGGATCGCAATTGACCGCCCTGGCAGGGTCACGGTATATTTCCGATCGTCCCGGTCGGAAATGTAGCCATGAAGCTATCCACGAAAACCCAATACGCCGTCCGCGCCGTCTTCGACATGGCCTACTTCAGCGAATCTGATACGGTTTTGGCCAAAGACGTGGCCGCGCGCCAGGAAATTCCCCTGCGCTACCTCGAGCAGATATTTCAGGACCTAAAGCGCGCTGGAATTGTCGATGCCAAGCGCGGCCCCAAGGGCGGATACACCCTGCGGCGAACGGCGCGCGAGCTGCGGCTTGGCGATGTCGTGCGCGCGATCGAGGGCCCGGTCGATGCCTGGGTCGTCTTTGACGACGGCGGGCCCAAGGCTAGCGAAATTGTCACCTCACCGCTGTGGCGCGAATTTGCCAGCGCCATGGCGAGTTGGTTTGACGCGATTACGTTCGCCGATCTGGTCGAGCGCGCGGCGGCGCAAGGCGTGCCGCGAACTGGCGCCCCTGCGATGTACTTTATTTAGCCCCTAACGAGTCATCCATGATGTCAGGTCGCCCACCCCATCGCGCAATACGCAGCCCGCTCGAACTCATTGGCAACACGCCGATGATACGGCTCGCGCATCAGCTCGCCGGGTCGGCGGAGGTGTGGTGCAAGTGCGAACACTTTAGTCCAGGCGGCTCGGTCAAAGACCGCATTGCGCTGGCGATGGTCGATGCGGCCGAGGCTGCGGGCCAGATTGAGCCCGGAATTTCGACCCTGGTTGAGCCAACCAGCGGCAACACCGGCATTGGACTAGCGCTCGTCGCTGCGGCCCGCCGCTATACGCTCATATTAACCATGCCGGAATCGATGAGCCTTGAGCGCCGCCAGCTGCTCGCCTCGTATGGCGCTAAGTTAGTGCTCACGCCTGCCGAACACGGCATGCAAGGCGCCGTTGAGGCCGCGCATAAAATTCGCACCGCCGATAAACACGCGATCATCCTCGATCAATTCCGCAATCCGGCCAACCCCGCGACGCATCGCCTCCACACGGGTCCGGAAATTCTCGCCCAGATGGCGGCAGTGGGCCCCGTCGATGCATTTGTTGCCGGGGTCGGCACCGGGGGCACGATTAGCGGCGTCGGCGCCGTGCTGCGCAAGGTTTCGCCCGGCGTGAAAATCGTCGCGGTCGAACCCAGCACCAGCCGCGTGCTGTCGGGCGGCAAGCCAGGCCCACACAAGATCCAAGGCATCGGCGCCAACTTCATACCGGGCAATTTCGATCGCAGCGTCGTCACCGAGATCCGCGCGGTCGATGAACGCGCGGCCTATGAGACGTCGCGGCAGCTCGCCAAGCAAGAAGGCCTCTTGGTTGGCATCTCTGCCGGCGCCAACGTATTTGTCGCACGGCAGCTCGCTGCGGAACTCGGCCCTGGCAAGCGCGTCGTAACGGTGTTGTGCGACACCGGCGAGCGCTACTTCTCCATGGAAGGACATTTCGCCTAAATGCCAGGGCCCCGCTGCCTGGTAATCGGCGCCGGCGCCCTCGGCGGCCCCATAGCGCTTGGCCTAGCCTCGCACGGCGTCGCCTTGCGCATCGTCGACGACGACGTCGTCGAGCTCTCGAATTTGCCGCGACAGATCCAGTTTTGCGATGACGATGTCGGGGGACCCAAGGTCGTCGCGCTGCGCGAGCGTTTGCGTGAGGCCGGCGGCGAGGCCGGCGGGCCTGATATAGAGGTAGAGGCGGTCCGGTTTGTTGCGACGAATGCGCGCCGCTTGCTGGCGGACGTCGCGCTAATCATCGATGCCAGCGATAGCCCGGTGGCGAAATTCCTCGCCTGCGATCAGGCGATCGCGCATGGCGTGCCCTACCTGATCGCGGCAGCTATTGGCACGGGAGGCAACCTGTTTATCGGCGCGCCGGGTCACGCTTGTTATCGCTGCTTGTTCGAGGCGCCACCCGACGACGCCGACACGTGCGCCAGCGCCGGCGTGCTGGCACCCATCTGCGGCATCGTCGCCCAACTCGCGGTGCAAGCAGCGATGCAGCTCCTGCGCTCGCCCACGACCGTGCCCTTCGGCTCGTTAACTAGCGCTAGCCTTGACGGCGAAGGTCCGCCGTGGCGCCGCACAACCTTCCAGCAGCGCGTTGGCTGCGCATGCCAGCACCGCCGCGCGCCGCTGGCCGTTTACGCCAACAATTCGTAAGACGCTAAGGCCCGGCCCCCCATGCAGCCACTATCTCCAACGCAACGCCTACGCTATAGCCGGCAGCTCGTGCTCGCCGCGGTAGGCGATGCCGGCCAAACGCGCATCTGCAACGCGCACGTCGCGGTGCCGTTTGCGGGGCACGGCGGGGAATCACTGGCGCTAACCTATTTGATTGCCGCGGGCCTCGGCGAGTTATCGTTAGTTGGCGCGACTGATAACGACGACGCGAGGCAGCTGTGTGCATTGCTACGCGGCCTACGACCCGATGCGCGCGTGTCGGTGGTGGCGAGCGCACCCGCAGACGCGCGCGAGCTGCCAGGTTTGTCAGCGGCGCCCGAGGTCGCGCTGTGGCAAATTGGCCGCCTGCTCTTGGCCGTGGCCGAATCCACCTGAGGGCGCTGACCATGGAAGCGCGCCAGATTGTCGTCAGTGAGGCGTTGCGCGCCGCGCTCTATGACGCCGCGCGCGCCGCCTATCCGAACGAATGCTGCGGCTGGCTGACGGCGACGTCGCTGCGCCCATGCCACAACGCGCAGGCCACCGCGGCGCATCCCACCACCATCAACCGCAGCGCCGAGACCGCGTATGTCATCGACGGCGACGACTTGATCGCGTTTGCGTCGGCCTTTGCCGGCGGCGACCTGCCTCTCGCGGTCTATCACTCGCATCCCAACGGCCGCGCGTATTTTTCGCCGACCGATCGCGCCTGCGCCCTTGACCCGTGGGGCGATGGGCCAGCCTACCCCGTCGCCCACATCGTGGTTGGCGTCGCGGCACGCGGCGTTACCGAGGTGGCCGTCTTTGCATGGTGCGATGAGGCCCGCGACTTCGTCGAGACGGATCGCTGGAACGTGATATAAATGGTCGTGGCCACAACGCCTGTCGACAGCAAACTCGCCCACCTGCATCGCCTGCTGGGAGCGCACGAGCGCGTCATGGTCGCCTTTTCGGGTGGGGTCGACTCGGCCTTCTTGCTCAAAGCCGCGGTCGATGCGCTTGGCGATCGCGCGTACGCGATCACCGCCGTCTCGCCCACCATGGCACGCAGCGAGGCGCGCGATGCCGAGGCGCTGGGGCGCGAGCTTGGCCTCGGTGAGCGCCACGTCCTGGCACCATCGCACGAGCTGGCGCGGCCAGGCTTTGCCGACAACCCAACCGATCGCTGCGCGATGTGCAAGTCAGAATTAATGGACATCGCGCGGCCGCTGGCGGCGTCGCTTGGCATTACGGCCATCGCGCTCGGTACCAACCTCGATGACTTGGGCGACGTTCGGCCTGGCATTGCGGCGGCGCAGGCACAAGGCGCCATCATGCCGCTGGTCGACGCGGGCTATTACAAGCAGGAGATTCGCACCGCGTCGCAACGGCTTGGGCTACGCACCTGGGATAAGCCTCAGCTTGCCTGCCTGTCGTCGCGGTTTCCGTATGGCACGCGCATCACGACGGATCGCCTCGCGCAAGTCGATGGCTTTGAAGACGCCCTGCGGGCGCTGGGCTTTGGCCAATTGCGCGTGCGGTTTCACGAGCAAGTCGCGCGACTCGAGCTCGACGCCGCTGGCATGGCCCGCCTCGCCGATGAGTCGCTGCGACAACAAATCGTCGCGCTCGGCAAGCAGCATGGCTTCACCTATATTGCGCTCGATTTGCAGGGCTTTCGCTCCGGCTCGCTCAACGAAGCCCTCGCGCCACCGCTCATTCAACTTGCCCGCCGCGGCACGCGCGTGGTGCCGTAACCATGTTGCCTCGATGGCACGTCGCTGGGTGGTTGTTCGCGGCGCAGCTCATGGCGCTGGTAACGAGCGCGGCGCGGGCCAACTCGGCGGCGGTGGCGCCGCCGCCGTTGGCGGCCGCGGGCTCGCCGGACAAAAAGTCGTTGTATCTGACCGCGAAGGCCGACGAGGCCAAGCAGCCACATCGCAAGCACGCGCGCGCCCGCGACGCTCGGCGCAGCCGCGCGCCCGCGGTGAGGCTCGTCAACCTGCACAACCTTTGGACCAAGGAATGGCTCGTCGTCGAGGTGCCATTGCGCGGAGACATTTCACCGCCCTCGCCCGCCCGCGTGCGGGCGTTCTTGCGCTGCCACTTTACGGATGAAGAAATCGAGGCGCTCGACCAGCGCCCGCTGCGGCTAGCGCTCGAGGCTGCGCGCCACTTTAAGGCGTCACGGATCGACATTATTTCGGGCTACCGCTCGCCCAAGTATAATCTTATGCTGCGCAAGAAAGGCCGCGAGGTCGCGCGCGACAGCCAACACACCAAGGGCAACGCGGTCGATATTCGGCTGCCAGATGTTTCGCCCCGAGCCTTGTCAAAATGGATTCGCGGCAAGCGGCTTGGTGGGGTCGGCATCTATCGGACGAGCGGATTTGTTCACGTCGACAGCGGTCCGATTCGTTCGTGGTCTGGCCGCTAGTTGGGTGCCAGAATCTAGCGGTTTTTTCGACGCGCGAACCATGTAGGACAAGTAGGAGCTTTGGCCCCCCTAGCCTGACACCCGTCCGGTCGGCGGACACATCTGTCCGTGCTCCGGACGTTCAGTTGTCCACATCGCCTGCGGCAAAATGTTACTTGACATTTTGACTACTTAACGGAAATGACGCTAACGGCTGTGGATAAACTGTGCGCGCAAATGGTGCAGCGCATCATGAACTGCCGCGATTCCGACTAGTTAGCGCGTTGCGTTATCTTGCGCCGGCGATGGTTGCGTTTTGCCAAGCAGCTCGCACGCTCGAAGTTCACCTTGATCGCACGCCAAACCGAGCCACATGGCCGCCGGTGCCGCGCCCTTGGGTACGCCGCTGCCACGCAGGTATGCCTCACCCACGATGCGGCACGCGCTGGCGTCTCCGTTGTTGCAAGCGCGCACAAACCACGGCACCGAGCTTTTCGCCGGATCGGCCGACGCGAGCTTCTGATCGCGATATGCGGCGCCCAGCGACGAGCACGCCAGCGCCAGCCCGCTCTCGCACGCCGCGGTGAGTCGCTGCTCGGCGAGCGCGGGGTTGCGCGCAAGGCCCTTGCCGTCGAGCGCCATCAACGCCCAGTTGCGGCACGCAAGCGAGCTGCCCGCGGCGCAGCCCTGATCATACAAGCTCGCGGCCTTGGGGGCATCGGCGACCACGCCTAGCCCAAGCGCATACGCGAGGCCCAGGTTGTTGCATCCCGCCGCGGAGCCTAGCTCGCATGCGCGGGCAAATAGTGTCGCGGCTTTGGCGGGATCGGGCGACACGCCAATGCCCTCGCTGGTGATCACGCCTGCATTGCGACACGCCTCGCCGTCGCGGCGCTCACATGCCGCAAGCAAAACGGCCAACCCCTCTCGCAACGCGGGCGTGGCAGGAATGCGCGCCTGCGCCTCGGTGCGCGGCGAGGCGTCATTTTTTTGTGACGCCGTGCCGCCCTCGCAGGCCGCCGCGCAAACGATGATAAGCAGTGCCGCTTCGAGACGCATGCCGCGTTTTAGAGGCTTTCGCGGCCACTGACAACCGGCTATAGTCTGGCCGTGAAGATCGTCGAAGAGATGGCGGGACGCGCGCGCGATGCGGGGGCCAGGGCGAGGACGGAGATCCCCACCACCACGTTGGGTGTCGTTACCGATAATTGTGATCCGGAAGGGCTAGCGCGGGTTCGCTGCAAATATCCGCTGTTCGCCGACGATCTCATGGGCGCGTGGGCACCCTTGGTCGCGCCTGGGGCAGGACCGCAGAGCGGTTGGTTCTTCTTGCCCAATGTCGGCGACGAGGTGCTCGTTGCCTTTGAGCACGACGACATCAACCGGCCGGTGGTACTCGGCATGCTGTGGTCGGCGCAGCGTCCACCGCCGCATGACGCCGCCGACGCGGAAAGCTCGCTCCTAACCTTGGCATCTAACGAAAAAGGGGCGCGCATCGAGTTTGACGACAAGGCCGACGAGATTCGGCTATTTGCGCCCGGCGATAAAACCACCATGACGCTGAGCAAGGACGGCATCGCGATCAAGACCGACGGCGATGTTGCGTTGACTTCGATGCAGGGCCGCGTCGTCATTGCCGGCAAGGAGGTCGAGCTGGTCGCGAGCACCACCCTTACCGCCACCGGCATGCAAGAGATTGCGGTCATTGGCTCGTCTGAAGTCAAGATCACCGGCAAGCCATCGATTCAAGCCGCGGCGCCGCAGCTGACGTTTGGCGGCACCGTAAGCGCCAGCAGCAGCGCCGCCGCCAAAAATGAGGTTATCGCGGATCCGCTGGGGTAGCGGTCGGCGCTGGCGTACGCAAGTCCCGCTCGCCGATGCGCCGTAGGTCGGCATGAATGCGCAGCAATTCATCGAGATACGGCGGATTGCGATGAAGCGCCGCCGCGTCGTGAGGGCCAGCCAAAGCCGCCGGCGAGCTGCGTATCACCGCACCCGCGCGATCGACTAGCATACGCGCTTGCGGCGGTTTTTCACGCTGATCGAGGTGCGCCACCGATGACCACACCGGCTTGCCGCCCTCCCCGCGCACCACCGACGTAAAAAATATCCAGCGTTCGTCCGCCGACAGCGAAGGCCCGCTCTCATCGGTGCCGCCGAGCTCGACCACCCAGCGCGGCGTGGCGCCCGGGGAGGCGACAAACGCGATATCCGCGTCGACGGCGCCGCCCCGCGCATGCGGCGCCGAGAAATAAATCCCCGCCGCGCCAAACGTTGGCGTCGTATCGGCCGGGCCTTGCGTCCACGGCTCGATCGTCCCATCCGGCAAGCGCACCTCGATCGTACTTTGCGCGGCCCCGCCCGCGACGCGCACGATCGACGTATACGCCACCGCGCCGTCGGCGCGCGCCGACAACATCAGCTCATCGCCTGGCGCGTCTGTCAGGCGCTCCGGCTTGGTCGCCGTGCCTTCGAGCGATGCGTCGATGCGCCAAAGATCAAATGTGCCGCCGCGGTTGCTAGCAAATATCACCGTGCGCCCATCGGCCAGCCACACCGGGTCGGTATCGATGGCCGCATCAACCGTTAGCCGCACGGGCGTCGATGGCACGCCTACGGGGCCTTCAAGGGAGGCGACCCACAAGCTTGACTGATGCACGCTGTCGCGCCCACGCGAGGAGGCAAACACGAGACGCTTGCCATCGGCCGATACGCTCGCCGCGCGGTCAATGACCGAGGTTTGCGCCGCCTCCACCACCTCATACAAACGATCGCCGCTGCCGCCGATTGCCACCAACCTGCCACCCGCCCGCCGCTCGGTGACAATGGCCACCGCGTGCTCCTGGCGCTCGCCCGCCGCGGTGACGGCCCGCCCCCCCGTTGGGCTTTGGCAGCTGGGCAGCGCACTTAGGGCAATAGCCGCGCCTGGCAAGACGCCGAGCGCGCGCGAAAAAAAAATGCGGAAGCTCACTGAGCGCCGCAACAACTTACTTGCTGGCGGGCGCCGCCGCGGGCCCGCGGTCTTGGTAACTTCGGCAGGGGTGGTCTCGGTCGTCTCAGCTACGCGCTTGGGCGGCACCGCGAAAAAGATGCCTGCGATCATCACCACCAAGGCGACGGCGGTAACGATCGCGGCGGTCTTGGCTTTGGCGAGGCCGTCCACCATGTGTTGTTCGTAGACGACAAAGCTCTGCTCTTGTTCGGGCGGAAATGACGAAAAGTCCATGCGGCACCTTAGGCCTGGCCCGCGCGCGCGTCAATGGCGCCGCCCGTCGCCGTCGCCCCTGGCTTGCGGCCGTTTGCGCTATGGTGCCGGGGTGAAGCAGTCGCGCACGGAACGGACGAGCGGACCCAGGGCCCGCGGCCTGGTTTTCGTGATGGCCGCCGCCCTGTGGCTGCTTGACGCGGCGCGCGCGATCGGTGAAGTTGCGCCGCCGAGCGCTCTTTGGCCCGCCCGCGTCGACATTGGCATTTGGGTCGCGGACCACGATGGCGACGGCATTCCAAACGGCCAGGACGTGCTCGTCGGCGCCCAAAAGGTCCTGGCACACCGCGCGACCTACGACGCGGCTTACTATTCGCTCACGTTTCCGCGCGGCGATATACCGGCCGATCGCGCCGCCTGCGCCGACGTCTTGGTGCGCGCGCTGCGCCATGCCGGCGTTGACCTCCAGCTCGAGCTGTGGCGCGACATCGCGCGCGCGCCCAGCGCCTACCCGATGGTGAGGCGACGCGATCCAAATATCGACCATCGCCGCGTAAAAACCTTGCTGCCGTACTTTTTGCGTCACGTGGCGCAACGCAGCCCACGCGGCGATGACCCAGCGGATCCCGTGTTGCCCGGGGACATCATTTTCTTTGATACGATGCGGGCCATGAAAGGGCCCGACCATGTCGGTATTGCTAGCGATCGCTGGGTCGACGGGGTCCCGCTGGTGATTGGCGCGCTGTCATCACGCACGCCCGTGGCGGAGCTGCCGCTGCTGCGCGCTATGCTCATCACCCATCGGTTTCGTCTATGAAGCGGGCCGGCATGGCCTGCGGGCTTGTCGTCTGCGCCATGGCGTCGTGGCAGCAAGGGCCATGGGGCCGCGCGTTTGCCGACCCGCCGTCCGTCCGCCCGCCGGTGGTCCTTGATGCGCTGCGCATCGAGCCTAGCCCCTTGCCCGGGCGCGCCATGTTGCAGCTTTTGGTGCGCGCGGTTGATGCCACGGGCAACCCGCGCGCAATCGCAACCGCGTCCGGCGGTGGTGGATGGCGGCTGATCATGGGGCAGCGCGAGCTAGACGTGCCGGTGGTCATCTCGCGCGCGTCCGCCGCAGACGTCGAAACCGCGCTCGCGCTGGTGATTTCCACGTCCCCCGACTTTGGCACGGTGCTTCCTTTGATTGCGCACGCGCTTGATGAAGAGATTCTTGCGGCGCTGCGCAAGGACGACCGCGTCGCGGTGCTGACCTACGCCACTACGATCGGCGGCACGAGTCGCATGGCCACGGTCGCTGGGGCCAAGGCGGCGCTGCAAGCGATCGCGCCCGACGAAGAGGCGGCGAGCCCGGCGTTTGCCGATGCCGTCGAGCGCGCGATCGCGGCCGTCGAACGCTACCGTTCGGATCGCCCCGGCGTGCTGGTTCGGCGCGTGGTCATCGTCGTGTCCGACGGCATCGATGGCGCGCTTGATCGCGACCGCATCACGGCGCTGGGCGTGCGCGCGGCGCGCAAGGGCGTGCGCCTTTTTGCCGTCGCCTATGCGCCCACGGGGAGCAAGGAGCCGCTACTAAATCTCGGCGAGCTCGCCAAGCAAAGCCTGGGCACGTTGCGGTGGGTGCGCACCGATGCCGCGCAGGCGTTCCGCGAGCAGATGTCGCGGCTCGCCGCCGAACTCGCCGAAGCGTACGTCCTGACCGCGTTCGTGCTGCCGCCTGCCGGCGCCGCCGATGTGCGGGCCCTGGCGATCATTGGCGATGCGGAGGTTAAGACCAATGAGCTGGCGTGGCGAGCACCCAGCTGCGGCGTGACGTGCACCCTCATCGAGGGCGCGTGCAGCGATACGGCATGTATGGCGGCACCGGTTACGAGGCCGCTCGCGGCGCAACTATGGCGCCTCGCGCCGTACCCGCTGGGCGCCGTGCTCGTGCTTGCGCTACTCCTCGCGTGGCGGCGCACTGGCACCAAGCGGCGCGGCGGCGCGCCCTTGCCGCAACAAACCTGGGTGTGCCTGCGCGGCCCGACCCCCGGCGCCACGGCGAAGGTGAGCGTCGGCGACGTACTCGGCAAGCATCGAGGGTGCCGCGTCACCATCGCCGACCCCAGCGTCTCCGATCAGCATGCGGAGATTCGCGTCGATCGCGAGGGCAACTGGGTGATCCGCGACCTCGGCTCCACCAATGGCACGTTTATCGGCGGCGTACGGGTCACCCAAGGCACGCTAAGACTTGGCACCATCGTCGGGCTGGGCGCCACCCAATGGCGCGTGATGGCGCAGACGTAGTCAGGCCGCGCCGGTAGCCGCCCCCACCGCGATTAGGTAAGCTTGCCATCGTGGGCGACCTCATCATCGCGGGCCAGCGTTTCTCCATTGATGCGCCCATCGTCAATTTTGCGGAAGCGCCATTTTGGGACGCCAGCGCCGAGCGTTGCGTTGGCTCCAACGCTTGCGCCGACGGCATCTATCCGTTTGGCAAGGACGTTAAAAACCAGCGCGCGCGACGCTATTCGTATCGCGCGGCCTTGCGCCGCTACGGCGCCCATCCCCCGCTTGCCGCCGTGCGCGCCGTCATCCGCCAGTTCGTCGTGCACCACGACGGCTGCCCTGACTCGGCGACGTGCTGGAACGTGCTCCACAATGAGCGCGGGCTCTCGTGTCATTTTCTAATCGACAACGATGGCACCATCTATCAGACGCTAGACCTCGCCTACAATGGCTATCACGCCGCGGACTTCAACCCGCACAGCATTGGCGTCGAGCTGAGTAACCGCGGCGATGCGCTGAAAGATCCGTCGTACTACGCCAATCGCGGGCAAAAACGCGACGTCCGTCCGGTCAAGGTGCACAACCACACCTACTTGGCCTTTGACTATACCGAGGCACAATACCGAGCTATGCGCGCGCTGGCCGGCGGTTTGTCGCGGCTGCTGCCTAACTTGCCACTTGAATACCCGCAAGAGCTGCCGGGGCATCAGGCGTGGGGCATGCTCGAGGGTGGGCAAGGCTATAGCGGCTATCTCGGGCATTATCATTGCACGACGCGCAAGTGGGACCCTGGCCCGTTTGATCTAAAGGCGTTTTGCGAGGCGCTGCGCGGCGCGATGTGTTTTCCGCTCGCCATTCCCGCCGCCAAGGACGCGCGCGAAAAACCCGAGGTGCCGGCCACGGCCGAGGCCGTCGCCTCGGCGGTTAACGAGCTCTATCGCGCCAACGAAGAAACGGCCGACGGCGGCTTCTTTCCGTTTGGCCCGTGGGGGCAGTCGCGCCTGTGGCACGGCGGCGTGCATTTGGTGACCACCCACCAGGCGCCGGTTTTTTCGCCGTTTAGCGGCCGCGTCGTCGCGGCGCGCATGGGCGGCACGAGCGCGGTGGGCAGCACGAATTTCGCGCTCGTCAAACACCGCATGAACGTCGGCCCGCAGCCCTTGCTGTTTTATTCGCTCTACATGCATCTCGCCGACGTGCAACGCCAAGCTGAAGCGACGCGCCCACCGCCACGCTGGCTGGCGTCGGCAATGGGCAAAAAACCATCCAAGGCTGGCGAGATTATTCTTTGTGATGAGCCCGTCGAAGGCGGCGAGGTGCTTGGCTATGTCGGCCTCGCCGGCCCCGCCGAGCTACTGCGCGCGCAACTTCATTTTTCGATCTTTTCGCCAGGCGAGCTATTTCGCGACGCCTCGCCCTCGCCATGGACCATGTACGATGGCAGCGCGGGCGGTCGGTTCTGCGATGTTGCCGACTTAGTCGCGCTCGTCGATGCCGATGGCAACGGCGATTTTTCGCGCGACGAACTGACCGACCTTTTTCTAAGCCTGGCGATCGCGATCTCTTGCGCTGGCTGGTGACGTACAACACCTCAGAATGGACGGCCGAGCCGTCATGGCTGGAGGCCCTGGCCGCCACGCCACAAGGGCGCGCGATGGAGGCCGGCGAACTCGCCGAGCGCGTCGAGGGAGAGGTGCTGCCCGCGCTTTGGTGGGACGAGCAGGTCGCGCGCCACGCGGGCTTGCCGCGCGATGGCGTGGTCTACCACTATCATCCAATTAGCTTTGTGCGCTACGTCAATGCGGCCTTGGCCGAGGCCGCCGCTGCGCCGCAAGATGCCGTGCTCGCCAAAGACGCCAGCGTCACCCCCGACGGCGTCACCGACGACTTTGGCGACAGCCGTGGTGACGACGCCGTCTCGGACGCGGACCTCGCGGACGTCGACCCCTACAAAGATCTCACCCTCGAAGAAATGGCGACCGGATATGACGCGCTTATCGAATAAAGGCAGCGGTCGGCGACGACTTATGTTGGGCGCGCTGCTCACGGCGCTGTTGCCGACAAAGTGGTTGCGGACGGGTGCCCAGCAGGCGACGAACAACACGCCGCCGCCGATCTCGGGCGATGGCAGTCTCCCCACCGGGAATCGACGACCGCCGCGTTGGATCGGCCACATGTAGTGCCGTATACTTTACGTCATGATAGCTCTACGCCCACGTTGGATTTCTATGAGCGGCCGCGCCGCCTTCGCCTGCGCAACGTTGCTTTTTACCTCCCTCGTGGTTGCCGAGCCTGACGCAGCGGCGGGCGCCGACCCGGTGGCGCCGACGCCTACGCCCGCGGCAGAAGAGGCGACGCCGTTTGAAGAACCCGAGGATGACATCCCTCAGGCCCCAAGCTTTGGCGACGAAGAAGAAGCGCCGCCGCCTCCGCCCGCGCGTGCCGTCCTCGGCTATCCAGGGCGCGAGGTCGACCGCCCGGTCAGCCTGCCTGGCGGCGTCGGCGAAATCGCATTGTCGATCAAGGCGACCTCGCTGCCAGAAGCGGGCGGCCTGCTGCGTTTGCGCTACGGCATTACCCCGCGCGTCCAATTTGGTCTGCTCTACGGCGGTGTTTCAGCCTATGACAAGCCTACTAACGGCGGTGGATCATCCTTCTCAGTCGAGCCTGGTAAGTCGATCGGCGCCGAGTTGCAAGTCGTCATCGTCGACGGCGTGGCGGTGCGCGCCACGGTGCCGATGTATCTCGATCCGTATGCCGCCGGCGTCTCGATCGGCGCGCCGATCCACGTCAGGCTAAATTCGCGGTTTGCCCTGGTCGGCCTGGAAGACGTGGTTTCATTTCGCGTCCACAAATTTTTTCCTTCGTTGCTCAGCGAAGGCACCAACATTGCGCTCGCCGCGGCGCAAGCCAACAACGGCGTGGTCCCGCGTGGCACCATCCGCATCGTCCCAGGCCTGATGTACCAGCAAAGCGACAAGCTGTCGGTGGGCGGCCAATTTGGCCTGCTCTTAATTAACTTTGGCGACGACCCAACCGGCGTCGAGCTCAAGGGCCGCATGCTCTACAATATTTCGACGCGGTTTGACTTCTGGGCGACGGCCGGCTTTGACAACCTCGACGACGCCAGCGACAACATCAGCGCGCAGCTGGGCCTAGCCTTGCGGCTCTGAGCGGCTTGTCGGGGATAGCACGCTGACCGGCAGGTGGGCGCACGTGTCTTCCTGCTCGCAGATAGCGGACCTCCGGAGCGCGGCGAGACGGCTGTGGTATCCACAGCCCTTGGTGCTTGCCACACCGCCCTGCAATCTATGCTCGCGGAAGAAACGTGCGCCACCTGCCGGTAGGACAGCGCAGAAGCGGTGCGCGCATCTTGCGAGTCTACGTCGCGCTGGCGATCATGTCTTTTAGGCGCGCCAGGGCGGTGTCGAGCTTGGCCATGGTTGGCCCAAAGGAAAAGCGGAGATGCTGGTGAAACCGCATGTTGCGGCCGCGGCGGCGCTTGCCGGGGTCGACGTCGAAGAAATCACCGGGCACGACGATGACCTTGCGCTCGAGCGCGGCCTGGAAAAACGTCATGCCGGTATTGATTGAGGCCGGCAAGTTTTGTGTGCCGGCCCATACATAAAACGTGCCTTCGGGTGGCGCCTCGACGACTAGGCCAAGCGCGCGCAGGCCTTCGACCATGCGCGTGCGCTTGCGGCCGAATTCCTGCGCGATGGCGCGGGTCTCGGCCATCGTGTTCTCGGGCGTGAGCAGCTCGATCGCGCGGCGCTGCAAGGGGCGGCTGCCGCCACCGTCGAGAAACGAGCCCGCCGAGGTTACCGAATCAATGATTCGTTTGGGGCCAATGGTCCATGTCACACGCCAACCTGGATAGCGCCAATTCTTGGTCAGGCCGTCCAGGATCACCACCGGGTCGCGATCGACGTCTTCGACATATTGCGCCGCGGTGACGATGCCGTGCTCACCGATTAGGTCGGGGCGCCAAATGTAGTGAGAATAAAACTCATCCATAATCAGCGTGCAATCGAGGTCGCGCGCGACGCCCAGCCACTGCGAAAGCTCACCGCCACCGATCACGCGCCCGGTGGGATTGGATGGATTGGATAACAAGACCGCCGCCAGCCCGCGGCCGAGCACCTCGCGGCGCAACTCCTCGGCCGTAAACTGATAGCCCCGCTCGGCCTCGAGCATGATCGGAATCGGCGAGAATAGGCGAAACACGTCGAGCAATTCCTCGTACGCGGTGTAGTCCGGCAGAAAATGCCCGAGGTTAATGTGGCCCAGCGAGGCCGCAACGCGGGTGAGCGCCGCGCGTCCGCCACCAGAGATGGCGACATTCTCGGCGCTGTATTGGCTCGGCATGCCGCGACGAAACATCTGATTATAGAGCGAGGCGATTGCTTCGCGCAGCTCCCAGATGCCGGCGACCGGCGCGTACTCTTGATCGGCCATGTCGACCACGACCTGCTTCACGCGCGCGGGGGCGCCAGCCAATTCCTCGGCCTCGGGCATGCCTTGGCCGAGATTGCACCAGTCTTCGGCGGTCGGCGAGAACCCTCGCTTGGTCGCTTCGGTGGTGACAAAGATAACGCCCGTCTTGGGCACATCGCGAAAGGCGGAAAAACCTGTCTCGCCTGCGCCCGCCCCGGTCACGCCATACGGCGGCACGGTGGTGGTGCGCGGCACACGCGCAGCAGCGTCGGCGGATTGCTTGGTGGAGGCCATATTGCCGGGCACTTTAGCCGATTGCGCGAGGGCTGGGCGCCTCCGCCCCGCAGAAATGCTTGAACGCTAACGGCCGATCCGGCACCGCTAATTTGAGCAGCGATTATGGTAGCGTGGGCTCATGCATCCGCCCCTAGAGCCAAGCTGTCGGGCTCATCAGGTTTTGCGCCAGTCATGGGCGTCGGGCGCGCTGCACCATGCTCATCTGTTAACCGGCAATTTGACGGCAGCCCTTGGAGTATCAATGGCGCTCGCCGCGGATTTTAACTGCGACGCCGGCGGGCCGGCGGGACTGGGGCAAGCGCCGGTGGCGTGTGGCACCTGCGCCGCCTGCGAGCGTATTGGTCACGGCGTGCATCCCGATGTGATTACCGTTGCTGGCGAGGGGGCCGCCGGCGCGATCCCGATCGAGACCGTGCGCGCCATCTCCGCGAGCATGGCCATGCCGCCGCACGAGGCGCGCGTGCGCGTCTTTGTCATCGCCGACGCGGGGGCGCTGCTGGGTGCTGCGGCCAACGCGCTCCTCAAAACGCTTGAGGAGCCTCCGGCGCGCACGATTTTTATGCTGTGCGCGCGCTCGCAGCAGAGCGTCATGCCGACGATTCGCTCGCGCTGCCAGCGCCACGTCATTATCGAGCAGCGCCGCGGTGTCGAAGAGACGGGGGTGGCTGCGCGTGCCCAGGACGAAGGGTTCGACGCTGGCTTGCTCGCGGTCTTGCGCAGCAGCGGCCTTTGCGGCATCTCCGACTTCGTCGCGCAGCACGGCGGCGAGCGCGGTGCCGAGCGCGCTGCGGCGATTTCGCTGATCGACGCCATCTTGCGCACGGCGAGCGCACAGAGTCGCAAGGTCTTGCAAGCCGGGCGTGCAAACGCCAACCGCGTGGCCCATGCATGGGCCCTATGCGGCCAGCAGGCGTTAGCGGCCGGTCGCGCGCTTACCTCACACAATGCTGCCCCCACCCTGACGCTTGAGTCGCTGCTGCTGCAAATGCGCACGACAGGAGAACTGCATGACGGATTCCGATCAACCTAAAGCTAACGCGCCGAGCTCCGGCGCTGAAACTGCCGACGGCGGCGACGCAGGCGGCGAAAAACGTCGACGCCGACGGCGACGTCGCGGTGGTGGTGGCGGCGCCGAAGCCAGCGGCGCAAGCGTTGGCGCCGGCGGCGATCGCGCACCAACGAGCGAGCCGCGCGCCGCACGCCCCGAACGTCAGCCGCGGCCCGAACGAGGCGACCGACCATCGCCCACGGCATCCCAGGCCGCGCCGCGACCCCGCAGCGAGCGCAGCGCCCGCGGCGAACGCGGCGACCGACGCGATCGCAGCTTGCAAGCCAACATGCCCGCCGTCGCTGCCGCCGCCGGTTTCGCTAGCGAAGCCGCGCCCATCCTAGACGATATGGGCATGAGTATTTCGCCGCCCACCGAGTCATGGGGCATCGACGACGAACCGTTAACCGACGTGACCCTCGCTGCCGATTTGCCGGCCGACGATGGCAACTACCTCGTCGGTAAAGTCGGCGCGGTCGGCGACGTGCCGGTGCGCCATACCGCGCGCGTGACGTTTCCAAGCGCGGGTCGCACGATGGCCTGCGAGGCGCCTGCCACGGCGGCGCTTGCGGCGTTGCCGATGGGCTCGCAGGTAACGGTGCAATTTGACCGTGGCCCGCGCGTCGGCATCCTGCGCAGCGATGGCAGCCGCACCATGCAGCGCGAAAAACCGCAGGGCACGCTAACTGGCGCCGCGACCCCGAGCGACCTTGCCAACGAGCAACGACGCTTGGCGCAAATGGCCGAGCTGCTAATGGCCGCCAAAGAAATCGCCAAACAACTGCGGCTCGCGGGCAAGGTCTATCGCATCGAGGGCCAACCAGGCCAAAAGCTGACCGTCTACTATACCTGCGACGATCGCCTCGATATGCGCGAATTTGCCCATCGCTATGGCGCCAAGACCGGCGCCCGTATCGAGCTACGCCAGCTCGGCGTGCGCGACGAGGCCAAAGCCGTGGGTGGCATCGGCTCGTGTGGCCTGCCGCTTTGTTGCACCACGTGGTTGCCCGATTTCGTGCCGGTTTCAATCAAGATGGCCAAAGACCAAGGCCTCGTGCTGACCTCTAACAAAGTCTCGGGCCAGTGCGGACGCCTGAAGTGCTGTCTGGTCTATGAGCAGGCCGGCTATACCGAAATGCGCAAAGGCCTGCCGCGGCTCGGCAAGCGGGTGCTCACCAGCGTTGGCGAAGGCCGCGTCGTCGAAGTCGACGTCTTGCGCCAGCGCATTCGCGTCGCGTATGGCCCTGGCGATTCTCAGATGCATCCCGCCAGCGAGGTGACTGCGAAGTTTCCGTCGCAACAAGGCGGCGCCGGCGACCGCTCGCGATCGCCCGGTGCGGCGCGAGGCGATGCCCCGGCGAAGGCGCGAACGCGCGCGCCGTCGCAAGAGCTGGCGTCGCTTGCCCACTTGGGCGAGCTGAACGAAACCGAAAGCGATGACGACGTCGACGACGAGCCCGACGATGATATCGTCGCCGCTGCCCCGCCCGCCAATGGCAGCGACGATCACGACGCAAACGACGGCCACGACGATGACCCGTCGCGCGAGCAAGAGTCAGAGCAAGACTAAGGCCCTCCGATCATGACCACTCCCAGCCGTGCGCCGTTCTACATCACCACGCCCATCTATTACGTCAATGACGTCCCTCACCTCGGCCACGCCTACACCACCTTGGTCGCCGATGCCCTGGCCCGCTTTGCGCGCCAGCTCGGGCGACCAACGAGGTTTCTAACCGGCACCGACGAGCACGGGCAAAAAATCGAGGCGACCGCCACCGCGCGCGGCATCTCGCCGCAGCAACACGTCGACGACGTCGCGCCGCGCTTTGCCGCATGCTGGGACGAGCTCGGCATCGTGCTCGACGATTTTATTCGCACCACCGAGCCGCGGCATAAAAAAACCGTCGCGGCGCTGTGGCAGCGCATTGCCGCCAAGGGCGACTTGTATCTCGCCTCGTACGAGGGCTGGTATTGCGTCGGGTGCGAGGCCTTTTATACCGAAAGCCAACTCGATCGCGTCGACGACGCCTACGTCTGCACGACCCACAAAAAGCCGGTCACCTGGGTGGCCAAGGAGCCGTCGTACTTTTTTGCGATGTCGAAATACCAAGACGCGCTCTTGGCCCATATCGAGGCGCATCCGAATTTCATCTTGCCCGAGCAATACCGCAACGAGGTGCTGAGCTTTGTGCGCGGGGGCTTGCGCGACCTATCGGTCAGCCGCACCAGCTTTTCGTGGGGCATCCCCGTCCCCGGCGATCCGGCGCACGTCATCTATGTATGGATGGACGCCCTCACCAACTATATGTCGGCGCTCGGCGACATCGATGGCGAGGGGTACAAGCGTTGGTGGCCGGCGCAGGTGCACCTCATCGGCAAAGACATCTTGCGTTTCCATGCGGTTTACTGGCCGTGCTTTCTCCTCGCGGCCGGCCTGCCGCTGCCAGAAACCATCCTGACGCATGGCTGGTGGGCCGTGCGCGGCGAGAAAATCTCCAAATCGTTGCCGGCGACGCGGGTCGACCCCCTCGTCGTAGGCCGTGAGCTCGGCGCGTTGTGCGGCGGCGATCAGCGGCTTGGCCTCGATGCGCTGCGCTACTATCTCATGCGCGAGGTGCCGCTGGGCAACGACGGAGACTTCACCTATGAATCGCTCCTCGATCGCTTTAACGCCGACCTCGCCAATGACCTTGGGAACCTGGTGAGCCGTTCGCTCACCATGATTCGCAAGTTCGGGGTGGGCGCTGCCAACGTGCCCGCCACCTCCGCGCTGGCCCCGGTGGTCGCGCTCACCAAGGTGCGCGCAGCAACCATTGAGCAGGCGCGCCTGCACTTCGAGCGCTTTGAGATGGCGCGCGGACTAGAGGCGATCTGGCGCTACATCGCCGAGGCCAATCGTTTCGTCGATGCCACCGCGCCGTGGACCATGGCCAAGCAAAACGATCCTGCCTTGCCCGAGGTGCTGGCGCATCTCGCGATTTCAATCTCGTCGATCGCGGCCCTCATCGCGGCCGTGATGCCTCGCACCGCGGGCCTAATGGCCGAGTTCGTCGGGCAAGGCGCGTCGTTATTGTGGCCTGCGGTCGCCTTGCCGACCACGGTTTCGTTTGCCGACGTGCGCGATCCGACGCCGCTTTTTCCGCGCCTCGATGCCGCCAAGCGCGCCGCCACCATTGCCAGCCTCACGCCGGCGCAGGATGCGGCGGCGCCGGTTGCAATTGCCCAAGAAGCGGCATCAGCCGCGCTTACAAGGCCCATTGCGGCAGCCCGCACCCCTGCCGCCCCCGCTGTCGCTGCCGCGTCGGCCCCTATCACGTTCGACGAATTCGGTAAGATCGAGCTTCGCGTCGGCCGCATTTTGGAGGCGCAGGCCGTGCCCAAGGCCAAAAAGCTGCTCCAGCTCCTCGTCGATGTTGGCGAGGCCACACCGCGCACCATTGTCGCCGGGATCGCCGAGCGTTATCAACCTAGCGATTTGCCCGGCAAGCAGGTCATCGTGGTCGCCAACCTCGCGCCCGCGACGATTCGAGGCATTCGCTCCGAAGGCATGCTGCTCGCCGCCGGCGACGAGACGATCGCCGGACTTGGCGCCATAGACGGCGACGCCGCCCCCGGAACGCGTGTACGATAGCGCCTAGCAGCGCCAAGGAGTGCCATGTCGGAACAACGCATCGCAAAACGCATCATCGTCAACGCGCCGGTCCATTTCGCCAATATCGCGCAAAGCGACCCCGTGCTCCATCCGTCGCTGGCGGCGGTTTACTCACGGGTCGAGGCGAGCCGCGAACACATGGGCCGCCAGTTCTCCGGCACCATCCGCGATATCTCAACCAATGGCGCCTTTGTGGTTGGGCCGCCGCTGCCGCTGCTGTCGCGCATTTCGTTGAGTTTTGCGCTCGACGGCATTGGCCAGCTCGAAGGCGTTGGCTGGGTCATGTGGCGCCGCGACGCCGACTGCTCCTTCGAAACCGCGAGCGGCACCACGTTTTTTGCCGCGGGGTTTGGGGTGCTGTTTGAGGCGATGCCGCTCGATGGACGGGCCGCCATCGCCGCCCTGGTGCACCGCCAGTAGATTCGCCTACATTTGTCATATTTCTCGTGTTAGATATCGCCGGTGAGCTACCTGCTGCCGAGCAACACGATCACGCTGGAGGCCGCGCTTCATGATATTGGCCATGGCTCACCCCGCGCGCGCGCGCTCGCCGCTCATGCGCTGGGCGACGCGACCGGCGCCACCGCGGAAGAAGCTGCGCAGGTACATGACGCCCTCCTGCGCGCCCTGACCGATAGCCGACTGGAGGTACGCGCCGAGGCGGCGGCGTCCCTCGGTGCGATCGGCGCCAAGCGGCCGACCCCGCAAGTCATCGCCGCCCTCATCGCCGCCATCGACGACCAGGCCTCGCCGGTGCGGCAAGCCGCCCTCATCGCGCTCGGCGCCATCGGCGATCGCAGCGCGTTTCCCGCCCTGTTGGCCGCTAGCTCACATGAGCTCCCCGACGTGCGCTACCAAGCTATTACCTCGCTGGCTGAAATCGATCCGGCGTCGGCGTATGACCATGTGATCGCGGCGCTTGCCGACCAAGATCCGCAAGTGGTCGCGGCCGCCGCGCTCGCGCTCGGCGCCATCGGCGATGGTCGCGCGGCGGGACATCTGAGTCGCTTGCTTGAACACCACGTTCGCGACGTGCAGCTTGAGGCCGCGTGTGCGCTGGCCGAGTTGCATGACGACCGTGGCGTCGAGATCTTGCGCGGCGCCTTGGCGCGCGAGCAAGAGGCGATGTACGCCATCGATGCCCTGGCAACCTTGGCGACGCCGGCGGCAGGTGATGCGCTGGCAACCGCCTTGACGATGCGGGGCGCGTTCGCCGTCGTCGCCGTGTGTGCGGCCGGCGCCTTGCTCGCGACCACGTGGGAGCCACCCCGTCCAGCGAGCGAGGCTGAGGCGGCCCGCCAGGTCTTGCTCGCCAATGCGACGCGCTGGAAGCTACAGCTGCGCGAGGCCGCGCTGGGCCAAATTGAACGCGTTGGTGGTACGTGGGCGATCGCGGCGTTGCGAGATTTCGCGCGCAGCTGGCAGGGATGGCCCGCGCGCAAACGCATTCATGGCGCAATTAACGCGCTCAGCGCACAGCCCGCCTAAGCGATCAACTCACCATGCAGCCGCTGCAATTTTTTGACAGCCATTGCCACGTCGACGGCCCCGAGTTTGATGTCGATCGCGACGTCGCCATGGCGCGCGCGCGGGAGGCCGGCGTTCGCGCGATGATCGCGATCGGGGCGGTGGGCGACATTTCCTCGGCGCACCGCGCCGTCGCGTTGGCCACCGCGCACCCCAACGTGTGGGCGACGGTCGCGACGCATCCACACGACGTCGCCGCGATGACGGATGCCTGGTGGGACACGCTGCGGCAACTCGCGGCGCACCCGCGCGTCGTCGCCGTCGGCGAGACGGGCCTGGACTTCTATTATGACCATGCGCCACGCGGGCTACAGCACGACGCCTTCGTGCGCTTCATCGAGCTGGCGCGCGAGGTGGACAAGGCCGTCGTCTGCCACATTCGCGACGCCCATGCCGAGGCCCAGGCCATCTTGCGCGCGCATGCGCATGGCCTGCGCGTCATTATCCATTGTTTCACCGGTTCGCCCGATGACGCGCGCATCTATGCCGAGGCCGGCTACTACGTGTCGTTTTCTGGCATCGCAACATATAAGACCGCGGGCGACATCCGCGCCGCCCTCGCGATGGTGCCGCACGACCAAATACTGCTGGAAACCGACTGCCCATATCTGGCCCCGGTGCCAATGCGAGGCCGCCGCAACGAGCCGAGCTATTTGGTACACACGGCGGCCGTCGTCGCTGCCGAGCTTGGCGTAACACCTCAATATCTTTCACAAAAAACGTGGGCAAATACGCTGGCCGCGTTTTCGATCGCAGATGCCCCAGCGCTTGACTCCGTATAGACCCGCCTGTATACGTTACGACCTTACTCGTACCCCCCCGCTAGAGGAGACCGCCATGGCACAACGCATGGGATTATTAGGAAAAAAAATTGGCATGACGCAAGTGTTCGCTGACGACGGCGAACGCGTACCTGTCACCGTGATTCAAGTTGGTCCGTGCGTCGTGCTCGATAAGCGCACGATGGAACGCGACGGCTACACGGCCTTGGTGCTTGGGTTTGACGAGAAGCCGCTGCGTTTGGCCAACCGCCCATCGCTTGGTTCCTATAAAGCCGCTGGCCAAAAGCCACAGCGCTTTATCCGCGAGCTTCGGCTCGACGCGGAAGACCTCGCCAAATATGAAATCGGCCAATCGCTGGCGCCTAAAGATGTCTTCGAGGTCAATGGCCCCGTCGACGTCACCGGCACCAGCAAAGGTAAAGGCTTTCAAGGCGTCATGAAGCGCCACAACATGGAAGGCTTTCGCGCCACCCACGGTACGCACGAATACTTCCGCCACGGCGGTTCGATCGGCTGCCGCCTCACCCCGCAGCGCGTGCACAAAGGCAAGCGCATGTCGGGTCACATGGGCGTCGACACCAAGAAGGTGCAAAACCTCCAGCTATTCCGCATTCTCGACGAAGAGAATTGCTTGCTCGTTCGCGGCGCCATCCCTGGCGCAGCCAATGGCTACGTGGTTGTCACCCACGCCGCAACGCGCGCCGAGTACAAGCGCAAGGGCATGGGCAAGGAAGAGGTTCGTTCGAAGAACCCACTGAAGGCCTCCAAGGCCGCCGCCAAGGGCAAATAAGCCGCCCAGGCCACGCGCCTGTTGTGCTAACTAGGTCGCGCGTATGGCGAAACGCAATATGGGAGACCCCGCGGTTCGCCGCGACCATTTTCACCAAAAGGCGAAAAAGGAAGGGTTCCGCGCGCGCGCGGTTTATAAGCTGCAGGAGCTCGACCAGGACTTCTCGCTGTTTCGCGCCGGCGATCGCGTGCTCGACCTTGGCTGCGCACCTGGCTCGTGGCTGCAGTACGCCGCCACGCGCGTCGGCGAACGCGGCGTGCTGGTCGGCATCGACCGCCTGCCGCTGGCCGCGGGCATTGCGCGCACGCGCGTCGTCGTCGGCGACATTTACGACACGCCGGTGGCGCAGCTGCTCGGCGATCTAACGGCCTTTGACGTCGTGATGTCGGACATGGCGCCCGATACCACGGGCATCCGCCACGCCGACCAGTCGCGGTCCGAGGCGCTGTTTGAGCATGCCCTTGAGCTGGCCTTGCAGACGCTGAGCCCAGGCGGACATTTCGTCGCCAAGCTGTTCCAAGGCCCGGCGTTTGCCCAGCTCCTGACCGCGTGTCGCAAGCACTTTACGACGGTCAAGACCGCCAAGCCGAGCTCCAGCCGCGCGATCTCGATCGAGCAGTACGTCGTCGCTAAGGGCTTCAAAGGCCGCTAGCGAGGCTTAGAGTTCATTATGGCCGAGCGGATCCTCTTTGACGCCTGGGGCGACCCGCCGCCGCGCAAGATCTCGCAGCTGGTAGCCGCCTTGCGTCGCGGCGAAATCGTCGCGTACCCGACGGATACCTGTTTTGCGCTCGGATGCGCGCTGGGTGCCAAGGGCGCGCAAGAAACGATTGCGAACATGCGCCAGCTGCCGCGCAGCCAGCGCCTAGCCTTGCTGTGCGCGGACGTCGCGATGGCGTCGAAATTTGCGATCTTCTCAGAAACGGCGTTTCGGCTGGCGCAGCGGCTGTTTCCTGGGCCCTACACGCTGGTGCTTCCCGCCACGAAGCTAGTGCCCCGGACGCTCACCGAGGCCAAGCGCAAGACGGTTGGCATCCGCGTGCCTGCGCAGGCCATCGTCCACGCCATCATCGCAGAGCTTGGCGAACCGCTCTTGACCACGACCGCCATGGCACCCGATGCCGAGGCTCCGTGCGCCGATGCCGACGACGTGCTAGAGGCGTTTCCACATGGCATCGACCTAGTCGTCGATGCGGCGCGCACCGCGGGCGAGCTGTCCACCGTGCTCTCAATCGAAGGCGACGAGGTCGTCGTGCTTCGCCAAGGCGCGGGCGAGATCGACGACTTGATCTAGCAAGGGTCGCGCCGCCTGCCCTACAGGCCAAGGCGCGTGCGCTCGGCGGCTGCCACGTCGCCCGCGCCCTTGGCCACCGCGCGATCCACGGCGGCGGTCGCGCGTTGCAGATCAGCGGGCGTCGCGGTAGCGACGTCGGGGACCAAAACTTGCGCCAGCGCGACTTCGCAACGGCCGCACAGCACCTCGGGCGTGGCCTCGAACGCAAGCAGCGCCTCGCGCGCCTTTTTGCCTTCGCCCGCTAGCACGAGCGCGGTCGAGTCGATCGCCTTAGCGGGGGCATACCAGTCGACTAGCTCGAGCGTCTGCTGCGCATATTGCCGCGCGCCCGCAAGGTCGCCGACGCAAAGCCGCTGCTCGGCCATCGCCGCCCACGAACGATAGAGCATCGGGTTTGGCTCTTCGGGAGAAATATCCTCGGTGGCTCGCCGCAGCTGACGCTCGGCTTCTTCGCAGCGGCCCTGCCATAGCAGCGCCACCGCCAGCACGTGCCGCCCAAGCTTGGACTTGCTGCGCCGCGAAATGCGCTCAAGCTCGGCGGTGTCCCTCGCCCCCGCGGTCGCGAGCAACGTGGCCATTTGATAGTACACCTCGACCTCGAGGCTATCGACGGCAATGGCGCGCCTTGGCGCCAGCACGGCCTTCGCGCCCGCAAAGTCGCGAAGGTCGATCATCGCCTGCGCGCGCAAGATGGCGGCGCGCACCGTCTGGGTCGCGCCCGGCGCGCCAAGCGCGCGCAAGGCCTCGGTGGGCCTGCCTTGCGTCAGCGCGATGGCCGCGCGGAATTCACCTGCCAACACCGAGGCGTCGCCGACGGGAAGCAGCGCGTGCAAGTCGCGCGCGGAGCTGATATCGCCGAGCAAGATTTGCAGGATGCCGAGCCGCGCCCGCAGGCGTGGCTCGAAGGGCGCCGCTACTTTTGCGATGGCAGTCTCGGCGCCGCCGAAATCGTCGAGCATCAGCGAGGCATAGGCCTGCGCATACCAACGCATGTTGGCGATACGCGGCCCCAGCTCGCGATCGAGCGCAACGTTGAGGATATCAAAGGCGGCCGCGATCTCGTAGCCGCGCTCGGCGCGCAAGATGGCCTGCTCCACCCATACCAGCGCTTGGTCTTGCGCCCCGTCGGCGGCCTTGCCCGCAGCCTCGAGCGAGGCGAGCAAGGCCTCACCGGTCGCGAGCTCGCCGCTATCGAGCAACAACGCCGCGCGATCGATGGCCGCCATCGGCACCTGTGGCGTCATCGCGTCAAATTGCGCCAACGCTTGTGCTTGGTCGCGGCTGGCGAGGTGGCGCGCGCGCAGCCATCGCGCCAACGGATCGCTTGAGCCCGCGAGCGCTTCGAAGGCGGCCACATCGCCCTCGCCACTCGCCAGGGCGTGGGCGAGCGCATAGATCGCCCGCCCGCCCACGGCCGCCGGCTCGCTCGAGCTGAGAATCGCCGCCGGCATGGCACCCGGGGCGATACCAAACAAGACCTCACGCGCGGCGCGCACCCTGAGCAAGACCAGCTCGTGGTGCAGGCGGCGATCGCGCGCGACGAGCGTCTCGAGTTTGGCTTGGGCGCTCGCCAGCGCGTCGTAGCTGCCGGCCACCAAGCTCGTCTCGGCAAGCGCCAGCACATCGCGTGCGGCGGCATCTCGGGCTTGTTGTTCGATACGCGACTTAAAAAAGATGCCCACGAGCGCGAGCGTCAGCACGGCCGCAACCGCAACCAAGCGCAGCGCCCATCGCCGTTGGCGGCGTTGCCGTCGGCGTTCCTGCAACTGCGAAGGCGGCAAGAAAATCCCTGGAACGCTAAGCAGGCCTCCACGCAACAAGGCCGGTAGATGCTCATGCCCCATCGAGGCGGCGTAGTGCAGCGCCGCCGTCGCCGCATCGACGGGCTTTTCGCCGCCGACCACCCGAGGCCTCGCCGCTAGCCCGACGATATCTTGTGGCGTTGGCATTGGGACGTGCTTGGAACCCGGTGAGGATGGTCGCCCCTGAGGCGGCGCGGTGACGCGCGGCGGTGCAAGTGGCGGGGGCGGCACGATCGGGGACGTCGCGAGCACCGGCGGCGCGACTGGTGGCGGCGCGGTGACGCGTATGGGGGGCGGCGCTGCGGGCGGTCTTGGCGCGCTGGTCACAACCGTGGGCGGTGCCGCCGGTGGCGAGGCAAGCAACATGCCCGACGGCGCACCCGAGGGCATCGTGTCTGGTGCCTTGAGCGGTGGGGGTGGCGGCGCCGTCTTGCGCAAGCCCTCAAGCAGGCCAGTGCCTCCGCGAGGTCGACGCATCGCGAGCGCCAAAAGTTCTTTTGCCTCCTCAAGGTGCGCGCCGCGCGTTGCGTGAGCCAAGCCCTGCTCAAGCACCAACACCGCCTCGGCCGCATCGCCCCTAGCAAACAACAGCTCACCCAACGCCAGGAACGCCGCGCCCCCGGGATCGCGGGCAACCGCCGAACGCAACCGTTGTTCTTCGTCCGTCATCGCTATCGTCCTGTCGGCGCCGCGCGCCCTAAGGCGACACTAATGTACACCACCTCGTCGCGCCATCGGCCGGCACTCGCTAGAATATGGCATGGGCAACACCTTTGGCCGTGCGTTTCGCGTGACGACCTTTGGCGAGTCTCACGGCGCTGGCCTTGGCGCCATCATCGACGGTTGCCCGGCGCAAACCAAGATCGACCTCGCGGCGATCGCGGCGCAAATGGATCGCCGGCGTCCAGGTCAGAGTCACCTCACCACGCAGCGGCAGGAAGCTGATGAGGTCGAGCTGCTCTCGGGCGTCGCCGACGGCGTGGCGCTTGGCACGCCGATTGGCCTCTTGATCCGCAACGCCGACGCGCGCCCTAAGGATTACGCCACCGAGGCCATCTTGCGGCCCTCGCACGCCGACTACACGTATCGCGCCAAATATGGCATCGCCGCCGCAAGCGGGGGGGGCCGTGCCAGCGCGCGCGAAACCGCGGCGCGCGTCGCCGCGGGCGCAATTGCCGAGGCCGTGCTTGCGCCACTGGGCGTACAGATCGTCGCGTGGGTCTCGCAGGTGCATACGATCGGCATTGAGGAACCGCTCGACCTCCTCGCCATCTCACGCGGCGACGTCGACAGGCACCTAGTGCGCTGCCCCGCGCCTGCCGCTGCCGCCGCCATGCAGGCCGCGATTGAGGCCGCGCGCAAACAGGGCGATTCCCTCGGCGGCGTCATCACCGCGATCGCGCGCGGCGTGCCTGCGGGCTGGGGCGAGCCGGTCTTTGAAAAACTCGATGCCGAGCTCGCGCGCGCCATGATGAGTTTGCCGGCGGTGAAGGGCTTTGAAATCGGCTCGGGCTTTGCGGGCACACGCCTGCGCGGCAGCGAGCACAATGATGAGTTCTACTTCGACGGCAAGGTGCGCACCAAGACCAATCGCTCGGGCGGCATTCAAGGCGGCATCTCCAATGGCGAATGCATCGAGATGCGCATCGCGTTTAAACCCACCGCCACCATCATGCAGCCGCAAGCCAGCATCACGCCGGGCGGCGATGCGGCCACCTTAGCGCCCAAGGGGCGACACGATCCGTGCGTGCTACCGCGTGCGGTGCCGATCGTCGAGGCGATGACGGCGCTCGTGCTCGTCGACATGATGCTGCGCCAACGGCATCAGCTGCATGCATAACCAACTACGCATTCACTTATTCATGTCGCGACCCTCCCTCAAAACCGCGCTTGCGCGTTGCCGGCCCGGCGAGGTCCTGGCGGCAACCGCGGACGGCCGCGAGCTGGTGGTGGCGCGCGGTCACAGCGGCGGGCTCGCGGTTTTTGAAGACCGCTGCCCCCACCAATACGCGCCGTTATCGGAAGGCTACATCGACCAAGACAATCTTGTATGCCCGCGGCACAATTGGGAATTTAGGCTGGCAGACGGGGTGATTGTCGTGCCAACGGCGCGCGCTGGCTGCCCCGGCCTGGTCCCCTTGCCGGCCGGTGACGACGGTTTGCTTGACCCCACCGCGAGATCTCGTTAGCTTGCCAAGAGCGCGAGCAATCTTGCGCGCATATGGGACTTGCCGCGGCACATAACGCCAACACGCGACCGGACGCCACGCTGGTTGCGGTAGGCGGCGCGCAGTTGCCCGAGGTGTGCGAGGTTTTGCGATCGCGCGGCCTACCCTGCGATGCGCATGAATCGCTGCTCGCGCTGCAGCGCGCCGCCCGCGATGGCGCCATCATTGCGTACTATTGCGATCGCGAGGCGAGCCAGGTGGGCGGCCTGGTTGCGCTCGCCGCGGCCGCCCAATCGGCGGGCAGCCAGCTCATTGTTTGCGTGCCTCGCCTGGCACCGTCTGAAAAGAGCAGCGACCGCCTCTCTGATCGCGCGCTCGAGCGGATCGCAGGCGCGTCGTTTTTGTGGTCGCTTGGCGCTGTGGTCTGCGACGACCCCGATGTGTGGACCGAGGTCATCGCGCTGTGCGCCTGGCATGGCATGCCGCAAGGCGCGGCGGTGGCGCTGGTCGCCGCCCCCGGCAGCTGGATGGAGCGCGTCGCCGCCACGGTCGTGGCGGACCTAGAGCTTGCAGGCCGACGGCAACAACTGCAGCTCATGCCGACGCGCGGCGCCGGGCCCGCCCAGCTCGTGCTCATCGACGCCAACGACGACGGCGCGCCGGCGACCCGCAGCGCAACCAACGCGATGGTTGTGCCCGTCGCGGTGTTGCCAAGTGCAGCCGACGCCGCCCCGCGGGCGCTGCGTGGCGTGCGCAATGCCATGCTGGCGGCCATGTGCTGCGGCCAAGCCGCAGAGCGGCGTCGCTCACGCGCACAAGCTGTGCCGCCCGCCGTCGACGAGGTTCGCTTTGCCCGCGCACGCATGGCGCTGGCTGAC
This sequence comes from Myxococcales bacterium, assembly GCA_016716835.1. NCBI lineage: Bacteria > Pseudomonadati > Myxococcota > Myxococcia > Myxococcales > Myxococcales bacterium. The sequence goes on from JADJUW010000001.1 coordinate 1,086,164, forward strand.
CGGCAGGCCAAGCTCGGCGATCACGAGACGAAGGTCTTTCTCGCCGCATTTGGCGTCGCGGTCACGCGCCAGGCAATCGCCTCCACGCCCTCGGCCGCCTTGCGCATTGCCAAGACCATCGGCTATCCGGTTGAGATGAAGCGATGGGGCGCCGACGCCTTGCCCGAAAGCAAAGGCGCCGTTGTCGAAAGCGGCATTGTTTCTGCCGCCGATGTCCGCCGCGCCTTTCTGTCCGTGATGAAGGCGGGCGAGGCCGAGGCGGCCGCCGTCGTCCGCGCCAGCGTGCCGGTCGGGCGCAACGCGCGCCTGCGCTTCTTGCAACTCGGCCAGCTCGGCTGGTCCATGGTGCTCGACCCTGGCGCGGGACGCGCACCCGAAATCGTGCCGATTCCGCTCTCACCCAAGGACGCGGAGCACTTGGCGAACTTGGTCACGACGACGCGAGCCGGCGAGGCTGCGCTCGACCGAGATGGCTTTGCCGACATCATGCTGCGCGCGTCGCATCTCGCGTTCCAACTCGGCAACGAAATCACCGAACTCGTGCTCGACCGCGTGGTCGTCGCGAGCTCGCCTGCGGCCTCCGTCGTCGCCGACGCGTATATCTTGCGCGCGGGCGCGACGTTTCCACGGTGAACGGCAGGTGGGCGCACGTGTCTTCCTGCTCGCAGATAGTGTGGGTGGACCGGCAGGTGGGCGCACGTGTCTTCCTGCTCGCAGATAGCGGCCCTCCGGGGTAGTGCGAGACGGCTGTGGTATCCACAGCCCTTGGTGCTAGCCCCACCGCCCTGCAATCTATGCTCGCGGAAGAAACGTGCGCCACCTGCCGGTAGTCTGGCGCGTCGTGAGCAGCGCAACGAGGTGGCTTACCGGGGACGCCCCCTATGCCATCATGGATAGCGCGTGCGCGCGGAGGGCCGCTGCATTGGTGCGCTCGGCCGGCGCCTCCCAGGTCCAGGCAAGCAAGGCTTGCAAGGTTTGTCCGACCCAGACGCCCGCGGGGCGCTGGGCCAGTGCCATCAAGTCGGCGCCGTCGAGAGGCAGCTCCTTGGTCGACAACGCCAGCCCCGCATCAAGGCCTGCTTGCATGGTGCCATGGGCCGTACGCGTCCGCGGCAGGGACGCGCCCATCGCGCGAAGCGCGCGCATCAGCGCCGCAACATGCGGCCGCCCTGCGCGTGCCAAACACGACGCCGCGGCCAGGCCCTCGCTCACCGACTCGCTTTCGACGAGGCCGCGCGCCACCGCCGCGAGCGCCTGGCGCTCGGCGATGGAACAGCGCCACCGCATGGCCAGGGCAATGGCGGCGGCGTGCGCGCGATCAGGATCGCCGGCAGATGCCGACGCGATCAAGATGGCGAGGCGTTCGATGGCATCGAGCCGCATGGCGGCCTCGCTCGCATCCAAGACTGGGGCCAGCGCCGCCACGTTCGCAAGCGCCCATTCGGGGGCAACTTGTTGCGCGATGCCGCGCCTCGCCATCAGCTGCAGCATCGGCGCCACCGCGGGGGCCGCGAGCAGCTTCCACATCTCGCTCTTGATACGCTCGCCCGCGACCTTCGCCAATGATGGCAACGCCTCGCTCAGCGCCGCCTCCGTCGCCGGCTCGATCGAAAAATGCAGCGTCGCGGCGAAGCGAACGACCCGCATCACGCGCAGGCCATCTTCCGCCAGGCGCGCCACCGGGTCGCCAACGGCGCGGATCACCTTGCGCTCAATATCGAGGATGCCGTCAAATGGATCGATGAGCGTCTGCGTCGCAGGATCAAACGCGATCGCGTTAACGGTGATATCGCGGCGTGCCAGATCCTCGCGCAACGGCACGCCAAACGTCACCGAGCTCGGCCTGCGCGCATCGAGGTAGACGCCCTCGCCGCGAAAGGTCGTCACCTCGACGCACCGCCGCTTGGGCCCCGCGAGCACCGTCACCGTGCCGTGTTCAAGGCCGGTGGCGATCGTGCGCGGGAACAGCCGCTGCACCGTCGCCGGCGCGGCGTCCGTTGCAACATCCCAATCCGCAGCCAGCCGGCCCATGAGCGCATCGCGCACCGCTCCGCCAACCACGACCGCGGCGTGGCCCGCCTGCGTGAGCGTGGCGCAAACGCCCGCCACATCGGCGGGGAGCTGCCCAGCGAGCTGCGCCGCCAGCGTTGTCGTCATGGAGCCCTACGTACAGGCAAAACCGCTACATGTCGATAACGACGACGCCGCGCTCGGATTCTTCGGCAGGCTTGGCTGGGGGTGGCATGTGCTCACGCGACGACGGGGCGTCGACGGGCAGTTCGATCCGGGCGGATTCGTCGCGACGTTGTTCGCGCTCGCGACGAAGAATCTCTTCGATAATCCATGGATCTAACATTGGTCACCCGCCTTTCTCGTTACGTTGCGACGTCGTTTCTGGGCCGTATGAATGCCTCACGGCAACCTACTGCAAGTCTTACGCCTACCCTGCTTGAACCCATACCTTCATACTAACGCATGGTAACTACAAAAGCTCCTATCCTTTTGGCGAGACGTTGTGGGCTGTGCGATCCACACTTGCTGGTGACAATTGTCGTCACATCGCGCCCGTGCGCGCCGCATTGTGCCGTGTTTGAGCCTCAGGGCGCGGCCCGCCTACATCCCCGCCAATGGCAGTCTCTTGCGCCTATTGTATGTCGCGTAGACACCACCGGCCGTCGGCTTCGCGAACCAGCCTCACCGTCCCGGCAAGCCCGAGCGACAACGTCGCCTCTGCGCCGTCCACGGCGACGCCCTCGATGGGGGCCGTCTCGAGCAGCTCCACGAGTGTATCCATTTGGTTTTTCTGTTCGCCCGTAAATTGTGCTTTCACCGTCTCGACCGACATGGCATCGCGATACGGCAACGGCACCAGCCGCAGCATGACGTCCCATTTTGAAAAACGATACGCACGCGCGAAGGCTCTCACCGCGGCATGCGGCGTGCTTTGGTCGTAGAGCTGGCTTGGGTCGTGGGCGAGGCGCCATTGGCCCTGCTCGACGATGAGTTCGATCGATTCACCCACGCCATAACGAAACGTCGCGCGTTCGGCGGTCGAAAACGACCCGCCTAGTTCTTTGACCGTCGCCGCGACGTCGGTGGGTGAGGCCTTCATCAGCTCGACAAATTCGTTCTCGCTGACGCGGGCGCGATACTCGGCTGACATCATATCGTAGGCGACGGAAAACTTGCCGCGTTCGAGGGCACGGCGGTATGAGGCGATGGCCCCGCCAGGGCCACCCTGCCGCGCGCCGCAACCACCATGGAGGGCACAGGCAACCATGAGCATGCCGCATAGCTGCAGTTGTAAAAACTTGTTCATGTCGTGGCTCCCTCCATATGCGTGACAAAGCGCCCCGTCGACCTCATCATGGCGACCGCGGCAAATATGATCGCGACCAGCGGCAGCATCAGCGCCGTCGAAAGCCGATACGAATCGGCCAGCAACCCGACCGAGTAAATGCCAAGGCTGGTCCCGACCGCATGCATGAAAAAGATTACGAGGCCCTGCGCCGTTGCCGCCATGCCGGGCGGTGCCAAATCGTCGATCGTCGCCGCCATCGGGCCGTGATACCAAGAAATGAAAAACATGTTTAGCAGGCAGGCGGGGATAAACGTGACATCCGGGCCGCGTAGCGCGAGATACGAGCAAGGCACGGTGAGCGCCATCGACATCGCCATCGCATAGAGACGCCCGGCGATGCGCGTGCGGCGCCAGCGGTCGGAGACCGCGCCGCCGATCAGGATGCCCACCACCCCGACCGCGATCGAGGCGCCAAAAGGTTCCTCGCGGCATCGTTCGAGAAACCGCGCTCGTGGAGCAAATACTGGAGCAACCACTTGTTATAGGCCCCGGCGCCAAACGCCATCAGCGTGGCGCTGACGACGAGGCGCCTCAAGGCGCCATTTCGGCCGACCTCGGCCATGGCGCCGATGAGCTGCGTTAGGCTGGAACCCACGCGCGTCGCGGCGTGTTGCGCGTCGCCACGAAAAGCCGGCACGTCGAGGGTGGTCAGCAGCAGCGTGACCACCAGCCCCAGGCCGCCAATGGCGACCAGATGCCACGGATACGGCAGGGTTGTGCCGAGCCCAAACGCCGCCACCGCGCCAAACAACAGGCCCAGACTAAACGTCGCGAGCATGCGCGCCTTGCCGCGCCCGTCCAGCGCGCCGCGCGACATCGCGAGCTCGCCGAGGATTGAGTTGGCGACCGGCACCACCGCCGCGGTCGACATGCCACCGATCACGCGCGTAGCCAGCAGCAACCACGGCGACGGCGCGATCGCGCCCAGCGCCAAGGCAAGGCTGGCGAGGGCGACGGCCCACACCAGCAAGCGCGTGCGGTGCACGCGATCGCCGAGCCACCCCATGACGGGCGTGGCCAAGGCGTGGGCAAAAATAAACGCCGCGTCGAGGATGCCGAGGAATTGATTGCTCAGCGCATATTTTTCTACGAGCGCATCGTGCACCGGCGCGAGCGCGTTGCGACTGGCATAGCTGATGAGGTTGGCCACGGCCAAGCCGGCGACGATCCAGCCGCCGGTCAACTTCACGGCGAGGGCTCCGGCGCATCGTCACCTGGGGCCAACGCCGCGGGCGCCGGGGTGACCTCGATGCGCTCGATTTTATACCGAGCCTCGCCGCCACCAAGCGTGGTCTCGCCGCGGCGCTTGACGGGGCGCACGGCGAAGCTAGCCGCACGCCCCGCGGCCAATGGCAAGCGCTCGCTTACGCCAAGCGCGCCCGCATTGGCCGTGCGCAACACCTTACCGCCGGCGGTTTCTTCCAAGGCAACATCCATGAACTCGCTGGGCACGACGACAACTTCAATCGCCGAAAGTTGCGCCTCTACTTCGAACACGTCGACGTCGCCTTGATCGAGCCAGCCCAAGACACCTTGCTCGCTCAGCCGCGTCGCCGTCTCGGCGCGATCATTGGGCTCGGACTCCGCCGGGGCATCGGCACCGACATCGGGCTCGGCGTAGCGGGCGAAAAATTGCACCTCGTAGCTGGTCAGCGGATTGGCCGGCGAGCCAGAGATGCGCAACCACGCCGCGCCTGCGGCCACCGGCAGCCCGCGCAGAAAAAATGGGCCCGTCGTCTTGGCCCGTCGCGACATCAACGGCTCGGCAACTTCGTCGGCGCCGAGCACCTCCACGGTCAAGGTGACCCCGGGCACGCCCATAACCTGCACATCGATTACGTTGTCGACGCTAAGGCCCTCGGTCGCCAGCTGCCAGACATCGCGATCGCCACGCCAGCCGACAAAGCCTTTTTTGCTTTCCGCAAGCGCGAGCGGACTTGCTTGCGGGGCGGTTTCGTTGGGCTCGCGTTCGTCCTCTAGCGCAACCGCCGCGTCGGCGATCGCAAGGGTGTACTTGGCCTGCCCGGGGTCGCGCGACGCGGGAGTTGCCGGCGCCGCGTCTTTAGCGCCCTTGCGCGGGCGCGCCGCCTTTTTGACAAATTCGGTGACGGTGATGGCGTAGCGCCCCGGCTCGAGTCGTAGGTTGGGCACGCCTTCGACCGTGCCGGCGGGGCCAGTATCGGCAATCGCCAACACGGTGCCGCTGGTGTCCGAAATTTCGAGCACGAGATCCGCATCCGCAAGCGCGCTCAGCGTCACCGCGATCACGCGCGGGCGGTCGATGGCGAGGGCAAAAATATCGCGATCACTTGCCGCACTCATCGCGTCGTGCGCCTGCTCGCCCACCGCCAGCGGCGTCGCCGCCTCCCACGTGTCGTTGGGCTCGCGCGCGCGCACCTCGACCAGGGGCATCGCCTCGGCCGAGGCCGCCACTTGCACCGCCGGCACGTCGGCGCGTGGGCGTTCTCGCGGCGCCCGCTCGGAGCAAGCCGCAAGCCCAACGAAGCAACACATCGCAAGCCGCATCAGCTCGCCTGCAACTTGTTCTTGTTAACCGCGCCGGCCAACATCACCGCCTGCGACACCACCGCGTCGTCCACGAAGCAGGTGCCTTTAAACTTGAAGATGCGCCCCTTGCGCAGCGGCTCGACCACGATGCGCAGCTGATCGCCGGGCACCACCGGCTTGCGGAACTTCACCTCATCCATCGCCATTAAGACGACGGCGTCGACCTGAGGATCAAAGGCGGCAATGCAGGCGCCAAACAGCGCGCCGGCCTGGGCCATGGCTTCAAGCTGCAGCACGCCGGGGAACACCGGCAAGCCGGGGAAATGGCCTTGGAACACCGGCTCGCCGAAACTTACGTTTTTGATCGCCACCAACCGCGTCTCGTTGGCCTCGATCACACGATCGATCAACAAAAACGGGAAGCGGTGCGGCAAGATGTCCAGCACCGCTTTGGGCGAATCAACCAACGTAGCCGCGGAAATGGTCACCGCGGCATTACAGCACAACCCAAGGGCCCGCGAATGAACAATTCGATCGAATCGCGTGGTTGAGGCGCCCGGAGCGCAAGGCGCGACGAGGGAGCGTACCCGTAGGTACGTGACCGAGGAGCAACGATGCGATCCGGGAGGGATCCGCCACGAGCGCGATTGAATTGTTTATTCGCGGGCCCTATGCGGCTATTTCATGCGGGCGTTGACCTTGTCGGTCAGATCGACGCTTTTATCGGCAAATATGACCGCGCTGCGGTCGACCACTAAGGTGACGCCTTCGGCTTGCGCGACCTCTTCAATAATCGGGCTGGCCTTCTTGAGGATGTCCGTAATCAGCTTCTGTCGGTCTCCAGCGAGCTCGCGCTCCAGCTTGACGTAGAGTTCCTGCAGCTCGACAAATTTCTTCTCGAGCTCGCCTCGTTTGGCCGCCTCGACGTCGGGCTTAAGGACCGCCTTCTGTTTGTCGAGATCGGCGCCCATGCGCTGCAGCTCTTTTTGTTTCTTGTCGAGCTCGGTTTGTTTGGCCAGGCGCCCCTTCTCAAAGGCCGTGCTCGCGCGTTTGCCGGCCGGCGTCTCTTGCAGCGTGCGATCGAGATCGATCACGGCAACCTTCATGCCGCCACTTGCAGCCACCGCCCCGCGTGCAAAATCGATAAAAAATGGGCTCAGCAGCACCGCGGCGCCGAGCAAGATTACGTTCGATGTCTTGGTCATAATGCGAGCTTCTCCAAGTAATTACAGGAAGTTACCAATCGTGAATTCAAACAAGATGGGGCGTTCAGACGGTTGACGATCGAGCGGGATGCCCCATTCAAATCGAAGTGGCCCAATCGGCGACTGCCAGCGAAAGCCAAAGCCTGCTGACGTCCGAATACCATCGATTAGTGACTTTGGCATCGAAAAACACGGGTCGAACTTAATCGAAGTCCCGTTGCTGTCGCCAGATAGCCCCGAGCAGTACCGGTCCTCGAGGTTGTAGGCGTTGCCGGCATCGAAAAACACCACGCCGGAAACGCCGAGCTGCTTAAGCAGCGGAAACTCGATTTCGCTGTTCCAGATCATCTGGAGATTGCCGCCAAGTGAGATCTCCCCCAGCCCCTGGCCTGGGTCGCCTGGCCGACTAGTGCGCAATCGGGGCCCAAGCTCGCGCAGGCCAAATCCGCGGATGTCGTTGATGCCGCCCACGAGGTAGCGCTCGGTAATTGGCACCCCGAGCGGATCGCGGCTTGTGGTGACGCCGACCTCGGCATTGAGCTTGAGCACAAAGGGGCCGCCAAGCCGGCGGTAATAGCGCGAGAATCCGCCATAGCGCACGAAGACGTTGTCCGAGAGCAGGACCTTTTCGGCGACCTCGACAAAAATGTTGTGATACCAGCCCTTGCTCGGAAATAGCCGGTTGTTGCGCGAGTCCCACGAAAAGGCCGCGCGCAACGACGAGGTAAAGCCGCCGCGATACAGATTCGCAACGGTCGAGCTTTCGACGGGCGCGCGCGAGGCGCCAAAGCTTGTAAAGCCGCTGCCGCCGGTCGTCACCGAGACGTCTTCGGCGCGCCAGGTGAGGAACGTGCGCGCTTCATACGAAAGCGGGTAGCCAAGCGTCAAGCTGCCACCGAGCGCGTTGCGGGCAAATGAGCCAAAGCCCCGGCTTTGGTTGTATAGATCGACGCCAAGCGTCCACTGGCTATCGAGAAAATAAGGGTCCTGGAAGCGGCCGTACAAGATTTGGCGCTGCCCGGAAACCTGGGCTTGAATCTGCCACGCTTGGCCCCGCCCCATCATGTTGTTGTCGGCGATTTGCGCTTGCAGGATGAAGGCCTCGTCAGACGAGAAGCCAGCGCCAATCTGGAACGTCCCGGTCGAGCGTTCGGCGACCTCGACGTCGAGGACGATGAACTCGTCGTTGGAGCCTTTGGAGGTCGAAATCTGCACGCGCTCGTCCTCGAAGTAGCCCAGCGCCTGAATGCGCCGCCGGCTAATGTCTTGCTTGGTGGCGCTGTAGAGGTCGCCTTCGGAGAGGGTCATCTCGCGCCGAATCACCTTGTCGCGCGTCTTGGAGTTGCCGCGGATGTTGATGCGCTCGACGAACACCTTCTTGCCACGCTCGATGTCGTACGAAAGCTTGACGAGGCGCTTCTTGGGGTCGGTTTCGATGTTGGGGTTGACGTTGGCGTAGGCATAGCCTTGGTCCATGTAGTAGGCGGCGACGCGCTCGCGGTCCGCGGCGAGCACCGCGCGGGAGAACTGCGCGCCGACCTTGGCGCCGATGCGCTTGTGGTGCTCGGCCACATCGCCAAGCAGCTCGCCGGAGAACTTGATCTCGCCAAACGAGTAGATTGGCCCCTCGTTGATGGGGATGGCGACGTACATGTAACGCTTGTCGCGCGATAGCCGCAGCTGCGGCTCGCCGACGGCGACCTCGGCGTAGCCCTTGTCCCAGTAGTGCGCCTGAATAATTTGCAAGTCGCGCGACAGCGCGCTCTCGTCATAAACGCCGGGCGGCGGCGGCGCGTCTGGATCCGCGCTGGCCTTTTTGCCAAACAAGGCGGCCATCACCGTCGGGCGCCGCGTCGCGATAATGCCGCGCAGCTCGGCGTCGGGCACCGCGTTGTTGCCGATGAATAACACCTCGCGCACTTCGACGCGCGTCTGTTCGGTGATTTCGAAATAGACGTCGACCTCGGCGTCGTTGACCGCCTTGGTCGCATAGCTAACGCTCGACAGATAAAACCCGCTGCGACGATACAGCGCGGCGATGCGATCGCGATTGGTCTTGACCGCCGCGACGTCGAGGATGGTGTCGAGCTTGAGATCGATCACTTCGTTGATAGCCTCGAGCCCCACCCCCGAATTGCCGGAGATAAAAACCTTGTGGATGAGCGGGCGTTCGCGCACCTCGTACGTCAGCACCAGGCTGTCGCCGACCAGCTCCGCCGAGACGCTGACGTCGGCAAACTGCCCCATGCGCCAGATGGCGCGAATGTCCTCGCGCAGCTTGGCGAGCTCAAGCGGCTTACCTTTTTCGCTGATCAGCGTCGCGGCGATCGCGTCGGACTCGATGATGCGATTGCCGGCAAATTCAATGCGCTCGATGCACTTGCCCGCGAGCGACACCATGCCGCTGCCTACGTCGGGCGCCGCGGGCGGCGCGGCGTCGGCTGGCGTCTCAGGCGTTGGTTGCGCCGCGGCGGTAGGCACCATGAAATACGCCGCAAACGTCAGCGCGCCGGCGCGCATAAGGCGCCGCAAATTAAGCTTCACGACAGATCACCTTCTGCGCTGGGGGGCGCGTCTTCTCTTAGCTGGCCGCCTTCGGTCATCCGCAGGCAGCGCGGCATCATCCTCGCAAGTTCAACATTGTGGGTCACCACCAGCAAGGTCGAGCCAACCTCGCGATTGAGCTCGACAAACAAATCGCGAATCTCGTGGCCGGTACGCGGATCGAGATTGCCGGTGGGTTCATCCGCGAGCACCAGGGGCGGCTTCATGACGAGCGCCCGCGCGATCGCGACGCGCTGTTGTTCGCCACCCGAGAGTTCGCCAGGCTTGTGGCCGAGGCGATGCGCCAGGCCAACGCGGGCGAGAAGCGCGGTCGCGCTTGCGCTGGCCTCGGGCCTGGTCAGCCCGGCGATGAGGCATGGCATCATGACGTTTTCGAGCGCCGTGAATTCCGGCAGCAATGATGGAACTGGAAGACAAAGCCAATGTTGCGGTTGCGAAATTGCGCGAGGGCGGCTTTCGACAACCGGCTGACGTCACGGCCGTTAAATAAAATTGAACCGGTGGTGGGAAGATCCAGCGTGCCCAGCACCTGCAAAAATGTCGACTTGCCCACGCCCGACGAACCGACGATCGAGGCCATCTCGCCGGCGGCCAAGGATAGATTCACGTCCCAAAGAATCGGCAGCAGACGCCCGTGATGTTGGTAACTTTTTCCAAGATTCACGATATCGAGCGTCGCCCCGCTGCCACCGATGCCGGGGGGCGGTGCCGGCGGCGTTTGCGGCGCGGTGGGCGGAAGGTCTGTCGAGCCGAGGGTCACGGGTTTTTCCAAAAGAGTCGGCAACTTACTTGTGAGGTATGATGCTGTCAACGCGATTGGACTCGCCGCTCCGGCCATCCGTTGCCCCGGTCAAAGTAAATCGCGTTCACCAGGCGGATCTCGCCGCGCGGTTTAGAAGCGCTTGAGGCCGGTGGCCGGATTGTTTTGTGTCGTCAGCCACACCGGGTAGAGCGTGGCTGCCATGCTGATGAGCAGCCCGGCAACAAACACCAGCGCGACCGACGCATAGTCAACGTGCACCGGCATAAAATCCATGTAGTAAACTTCGCTCGAAATACGTGGCTTAAGCACCGCGATATCGCGACAGGTCCATAGCCCAATCGCGACGCCGACGCCCGCGCCGAGCAAGCCGATAATAAGCCCTTGCGTTAGAAAGACCCGCACGATGCTGGTATCGGTGGCGCCGACCGCCTTGAGGAGTGAAATCTCGCGCGCCTTCTGCACGACCACCATGTAGAGGTTGCCGACGATGGCAAAGCCCGCCACCAGCATGATGAGGCCGACGATGAGAAACATGCCGATCTTCTCGACCTTGAGCGCCGAGAAAAGACTCTTGTTGATCTCTTGGTAGGATTGCACGCGGAAGCCGGGACCTAGCTGGCCTGCCAATTTTTTGGCCACCGCGGGGACGTCTTCTAAGCGTTCGACGCGGACCTCAAAGCCATCGATTTGGTCGTCTAAATCGAGAAACGACTGCAGCGCCTCCAGCGTGACGTAGACCAACTGGTAGTCGTATTCGTAGTAGCCCGAGTGAAAGACGCCGGCGACGCGGAAATCGCGATTAAATGGGATGGGATTGCCGTTGGCGTCGGGATTGGCGGGGTCAGAAAGCGGCGACACCGCGGTGACCTCGCGGCCGGTATAAAGCGCGAGCGTGCGGGCCAGCTCTCGCCCAACTAGCATGCCCGGCAACATGTCGGCGCGGCGCAACGAGTCGGGATCCGCAACGAAACCGCCGCGATCTGCACCAGCGGCGGCCGCGGCGCGGTTTGCGGCATCGCCCGAGGTGGCGAACTCGTGGTCTTGCACGCGCAGGTCCAGTGGCGGCGGCTCAACCTCGGCCGTTGGTGACGCGGCGGCAGGCGGTGCCGCGTCAGCCGAAAAGTCCTTCGGCTCGATCTCCATGAGATCCGCCGGGGCCGGATCGACGGCCGCGCCCTGCGGTGTTGGTGCCTCGCTGGGGGCCAGCGGCACAACGTTGGGATCCTCGACTAGCGGCAGCATGCGGCCCAGCGCCTCGGGATCCTCGAGGCTGCGCGCGATCTGATTAACCTGCGCGACCTTGCGCGGCTCAATGCCGCGAAATAGCACGGCGATGAACTGACGGTTAGCGCCGACCACGCCTTCGGTCTCCAGATAGGCCATCGAAGCCGCCACGCCGGGGGTCTTGTCGATGGCGGCCTGCACGTCCTGCCAGCTGCGCAAGGGACCGTCATGCAGCGTGATGCGAATATGCGCGGTATTGCCTAGCACCTTGCTGCGCAGGTCAGCTTCAAACCCATTCATCACCGACATGATCAAGACGAGCGACATCGAGCCCAGCGTCAGGCCGCTCAGCGGCACCGCCGTCGAAAAGGTAAAATAGTAGCCGTAGGCCGCCACAGCTAGAAAAAAAAGAAAGCTAGCAGTTGCCGTCACGGCAACCCACGGCAGGACAAATCCGGGTTCCATGCCCGCCTCGAGCAGACGCTGCAGCCAAGCCTGGGGCAAGGCGAGCCCAAACTGGCCCGCGACGACCAAAGGCAAGGCGCCGAGCGCCAAGACCAGCCCGATCCACGCCAGGTAGCCCATTTTGCGCGGATTGGCCATCAGATAGCGCCACGCCACGAGTGACTGAAAACCGGCCATGCGCGGGCGTTGTACCAGAACGCGATGGCTTTGACAGACCGCGCCTAGATCATTCGGGGCGCATCAACGGAAACAAGATGACGTCGCGAATCGAGGCTTGATCAGTGAGCATCATCGCCAGGCGATCGATGCCGATGCCCTCGCCCGCCGTCGGCGGCATGCCGACCTCGAGCGCATTGCAGTAGTCGTGATCGTAGTCCATGGTCTCGCCGGCGCCGGCGGCCTTGGCCGCAATTTGCGCCGTAAAGCGCGCGCGTTGGTCGTCGGGGTCGTTGAGCTCGGAAAACCCGTTGGCGATTTCTTTGCCACAAACGAACAACTCGAAGCGATCGCAAAATGCCGGATCGGCCTCGTTGCGGCGCGCCAGGGGCGAAACCGCGAGCGGAAACTCGGTGAGAAACGTCGGCTGCACCAGGTGCGCTTCGGCCTTGGCCTCGAACACGAGGAACCCCAGGTGGCCGGCGACGACGCGCGCGTCTTCGGGCTCGGCGTAGCTGGCGACGATCTGCGCGACGATGCCGGGCCGTGCCGCGGCATCGGCAAAGCCCTTGATGGCGGTGACGAGCGCGGGGCGATGCGCCACCTCGGCGGGCAGCCGATGCATTAGCGCGTCGACCACGGCGCCAGCCGCGACGCCGCATGTTAGCGCGAGCTCGACGGCGCGGGCCGGGTCTTCAAAGAGCGCGGCGGCGTCGGCGGCGGCAAGCCCTGCATGCTGTGCCACCGCCTGGCGCACGGTGATGCGCGTCCACGGCCCCCCTAGCGCGATTGGCGTGCCCTCCCACACCAGGTCCGTCGTGCCACAAACGCTGCGCGCGAGGCCTGCCACGAGTTCCTCGGTGAGGTCCATCAAATCACCCACGTTGTGATACGCCCAGTAAAACTCGAGCATGGTGAACTCGGGGTTGTGCCGACGCGACAACCCTTCGTTGCGGAAGTTGCGATTGACCTCGTAGACACGGTCGAGCCCGCCCACCAGCAAACGCTTGAGATAGAGCTCAGGCGCGATGCGCATGTAAAGCTGCATGTCGAGCGCATTGTGATGAGTCTCAAACGGCCGCGCCGCGGCGCCGCCGACGATGGGATGCATCATCGGGGTCTCGACCTCGAGAAACCCCCGCGCATCAAAAAATTCGCGAATACCGCGCACGATGCGCGAGCGCTTGACGAAGACCTCGCGCACGTCGGGCGATACCGCCAGATCGACGTAGCGCTGGCGATAGCGCAGATCGATATCGGTTAGGCCATGCCACTTGTCTGGCAGGGGCCGCAGGGACTTGGTGACGACGTAGAGGCGCTCGGCGAGCACCGACATTTCGCCGCGCTTGGTCCAAAACACCGTGCCTTGCGCCGCGACAAAATCGCCGACATCGAGTTGCGGCAGAATTTGCTCAAAATCGCTCGCCGCGAGGTGCTCGACGCTGAGATACAGTTGGATGTCACCGGTAGCATCGCGAATCGGCGCAAACACCGTCTTGCCAAAGCCGCGGCGCGCGATGAGCCGCCCGGCGACGAGCACTTGCTTGCCATCGATGGGCGTGATGCCGTCGCTTTTTTTGGCGGCCGCGGCTTCGCCGGGTGCGGAGGGCGCCGGCGGCGCGGGCTTGCTGGTTTCGTAGGCCACGCGAACTTGGCCAATCGTATGCGTCGGGCGCAGGTCGTTGCGGTACGGCGCGCTGCCGAGTTCGGCCAGTTTGCGGCCCTTGATCCGACGCTCTTCGATGATGCGATCGAGCGTACTTTCGACGGGGCCGCCTGGGGCCTCGCCAGCGGTTTGTGGGTCGTGAGCCATGGGTGGCGGACTATACAGGCATGGCTTCGTTTTATGCTATCAACTCGCATGGCATGGACGAAATTTTGTCGGTTGCTGGTGCCGCTTGCGATCGCGCTGGTGGCCGTGGGTTGCCGTGATAAGGCCGCTACGACGCCCGCTGACAAGACCGCCGACCTGGAGCTCGATAGCAAGACCAACCTCTGCGACCTGGCGCGCAGCGACGGCCCCCTGGCGTGGTTTCACGATGAGTATGACACCGCGGCGGCATGTGCCCAAACCAAGGGGCTGCCGCTGGTCATCGATATGTGGGCACCCTGGTGCCACACGTGCCTGTCTATGCAAGCCACCGTCTTGCGCGACCCCGCGCTGGCGGCCTATGCCCAGCGCTTTGTTTGGCTGGCGCTCGACACCGATCGGCCGGGCAACGCCGCTGCGGTGGAGCTATTTTCACCCGCCGCGTGGCCGACGTTTTTTGTCGTCGACCCGCTGACCAATGCGATCCAGGCGCGCTTTGTCGGTTCGGCGAGCACGGGCCAATTCATTGCGTTTTTGCGCGAAGGCGAGACGGGCTTTGTTAGCAAGGCCGCGCTTGATCCGGCCTCGCCGTCGGGACTCCTGCGCGCGGCCGAGCAAGCGGCAAATCGGTCGGAATGGGAGGCTGCGCAAATCGCGCTAACCACCGCCCTGGCGACCGCGCCGGCGGACTGGCCACGTCGCCCTGATGCCATGGTGTCTCTGCTATCGACCATGCGTCGCGCCGGCAAGTGGGCCGACTGCCTCGCGTACGCAACCCAGCAGCTGCCTTATACCGGGTCGTCGGCGAGTGCGGCGGATTTTATCGCCGTGGGCAGGATGTGCGTCACCGGCCTGGGCAAGCGCGGGGCAAATGCCCCCGCGGTGACGGCGTTTCGGCAAGCCGCCATTGCGCGGCTGAGCGGGCTCATCAAGGCCGGCGCGGCCAACCGACTTATGACCATCGACGACGTCTCGGATGCGATGATGAATCTGCGTGGCCTGCTCGATGAGGACGGCCGCCACGAAGAGGCCGTTGCGCTCGCGCAGCAACAACGCAAGCTGCTCGACGATGCCGCCGACAAGGCGAGCGCGCCGAAGATCGCGATGACCTACAATTGGCCGCGCGCCGAGGCCTATCCGTATCTAGGCGTGCCGCGCGAACTAGTAGATGCGCTGACAAAAAGCATGGCCGACCCGCCAACCGAGTACGACCCACCCCATCGCCTGGCCTGGATCTACCTGCAAGCCAAGGACTATGCGCTGGCGCACCAATACGCCATGGCCGCCTACAAGCTAGGCTACGGCGTGCGCAAGACGCGCATCTCCAAGCTGCTCATCGACATTGCCACCGAGCAAGATGATGCCACCGCGCTGCGGCAGGCCCGCGAACTCCACCTGGCCGCGCTCACTGCCGCACCCGCGACCCAACAAGACGTCGCCCAAATCACCGAGATGCACCGCCTGCTGTCCGGCGTTGGCCAACGGCAGCCCTAGCGCTTTATCAGAAACGCATAATTCAAGTTCCAAAAGGGGCGGAGAACAGAACGCAGTGGGTGGAGGAAATTGTGGTGCACGCCTGCAGCGATGCCGAGGCGCATCCGTCTGGATGTAACGAGGCTCGCGAAGCCGTACACCGCAAGTTCCCCACGCAATGCGCTTCTGTTTAGGCTTTACCCTCGGAGGCGGCGAGCAAGTACGCGCGCACCAAGGCATCGAGCTCGCCATCGAGCACGCCATTGACGTTAGAGAGTTTTATGTCGGTGCGGTGGTCGGCGACCTGTTGATAGGGAAACAGCACGTAGGAGCGAATCTGCGAGCCCCACTCGATCTTGAGGCGTTCCTTGGCCGCCTCGGCGCTCTTGGCCTGCTGCTTGGCGAGCTCAAATTCGTACATCTTGGCGCGCAAGAGGCGAAAGGCCTGCGCCTTGTTCTTGTGCTGCGAGCGCTCGTTCTGACATTGCACGACGATGCCGGTGGGCAGGTGCGTGATGCGCACCGCGGAGTCCGTCTTGTTGACGTGTTGCCCGCCCGCGCCGCCGGCGCGATAGGTATCGATCCGCAGATCGCCTTCGTTGATTTCGATCTCGATGTCGTCGTCGACGTCGGGCGAAACCGAGACGGCCGCGAATGACGTCTGGCGGCGCGCGTTGGCGTCAAAGGGCGAGATGCGCACCAAGCGATGCACGCCGTTCTCGGCGCGGAGGTGGCCGTAGGCGTAGTCGCCGCCCACGAGAAACGTGACGCTCTTGATGCCAGCCTCTTCGCCGAGCTGCTCGTCGACGAGCTCGGTCGTCCAGCCCTTGCGCTCGCAATAGCGCAAGATCATGCGCACGAGCATTTGCGCCCAATCGCACGCCTCGACGCCGCCGGCCCCGGCCTGAACCTGCACCACGGCGCCACCCTGGTCCATCTCACCCGAGAGCATGCGGCGAAATTCCATCGCCTCTAGCGCGGCACGCACGCGCGCGATCGCGGCGGCCGCTTCATTCGCCGATTCGACGTCGCCGTCTTCCTCGGCCATCTGCAGGAACACCTGCGCGTCGGCGAGGCCGCGCACTTGCTCGTCATAGCCACCGACGAGCGTCTCTAGACCCTTTTTTTCCTTCAGCAGGGTCTGCGCCGCCTTGGGGTCATCCCAAAACGCGGGCTTGGCACATAGCGAATCTAGCTCTTCGATGCGGAGGCGTTTTTCGTCGAGGTCAAGGATACCTCCGGAGCTCATCGGTCTTGGCCGACAACTCCTTTAGGGCGGTTCGCACCGCGTTAACGTCAAAAGCTTCAAGGCCCATGGTGCGCGCCTTATATCACGGGCGTGCCCAGCGGGAGCGGCTTTCGGCTGCGCAACGTCACCAAATGCGCCTGGTCTTCAGACGCCGGCACGACGGGATAGTGCCCGGTGAAGCACGCGTCGCAAAACGCGGTCGGGGCCGCGCTCGGTGGCATCCTCGCCGCATCGACCGATTCCACGAGGCCCGCGTGCGAGAGATATAGGAGGGAGTCACAGGTGATGTAGCGCGCGATTTCGGCGGGGGTATGGGTCGCGGCCACGAGCTCGCTGCGGCTGGGCGTGTCGATGCCGTAGAAACAGGGATGCGTGGTGGGCGGCGCGGAGATGCGCAGGTGCACCTCGGTGGCGCCCGCCGCGCGCAGCATCTTGACGATCTTGCGCGAGGTGGTGCCGCGCACCAAGGAGTCGTCGACCACCACCACGCGCTTGCCATCGACCACCGCGCGCACGGTGCTGAGCTTTAGGCGTACCCCGAAGTGCCGGATCGACTCCTGCGGCTCGATGAACGTCCGCCCCACGTAGTGCGAACGAATGAGCCCCATGGCGAACGGGATGCCCGACACCCGGGCAAAGCCAATTGCCGCCGGCACCCCAGAGTCGGGCACCGGAATCACGACGTCGGCCTCGATCGGCGCCTCGGTGGCGAGGCGTTCACCCATCGCGATGCGCGCGGAATAAACCCCGGCGCCATCGATGACGCTGTCGGGCCGCGCGAAGTAGACGTACTCGAACACGCACGGTCGCCCTGACGCTGGCGCTAGCCTTCGGCTGGTAAGCCCCGTGTCGTCGATCACGAGGATTTCACCAGGCTCGACGTCGCGTACGTAATCGGCCTCAATCAGATCAAACGAGGAGGTCTCCGAGGAGACCACGTAACCCGATTTGAGCCGTCCCAGCGCCAGCGGGCGAAAACCTCGCGGATCGCGGGCGGCGATCAGCTGACCCCCGCGCGTCAGCATGGTGATTGAAAACGCGCCGGTAACCTTGCCCAGCGCGTCTTGCAGCCGACCGACGACATCCGCGGCGGGCGATTGCGCCATCAAATGAACGATCACCTCGGTGTCGCTCGACGTCTGAAAAATTGAGCCGTTGCGCTCGAGCTCGGCGCGCAGCGCCATCGCGTTGACCAAATTGCCGTTGTGCGCGATGGCCACCACGTCGCTCTTATATTCGATGAGAAACGGCTGCGCGTTGCGCAATTCAGAGGAGCCCGAGGTGGAATAGCGGACGTGGCCGATCGCGGCGCGGCCGACTAAGCGGTCGAGCGTGCTGCGGGTAAAGATGTCGGAAACCAGTCCCATCGCCGCATGGTGGCGCATGACCGGCGACGCCCCAGCCGGAGCCTCCAGCGCCACGATACCGGCGGATTCTTGACCGCGATGCTGCAGTGAATGCAGCCCCAGATACGTCAGGTTGGCGGCTTCGTCGTGACCAAATACTCCAAACACGCCGCACATGGCGTAGGGGTACCACATGCCTCCAAATGGCGCCACCTCCCCGCCGGCTGCAAGACTGCCGCGCGCGCATCGCCAAGGGCGCGCGCATGGCTTATTCGGTCGAAACTCGTGGGGGAGGCGCCCGGAGCGCGAGGCGCGACGAGGGAGCGTACCCGTAGGTACGAGACCGAGGAGCAACGACGCGATACGGGATGCATCCGCCGCGAGAGCGACCGGATAAATATGCGCGGGCCCCTGAGATCCGCGGCCCGTGTAAGCTAGGACCCGATGGCACGCGTGCTGTGGCGAGATGCTCAAGGCAAGGAAGGCACGGTCATCTTGACGCGGCTGGAGGTGCGCATTGGGCGCGCCGCTGATTGCGAAATCTGCACCGAAGATGGCATGGTCTCGCGCTATCACGCGCGCATCGTGCGCAAGGGCGCGGGCTACGTCGTCGAAGACCTCGGCTCGGCCAACGGCATTTTCTTTGACGAACGCCAAGTCAATTCTCACCACTTAAGCCATGGAGATGCCGTGCGCTGTGGCAGCCTGTGGATTCGCTTTGTCGAGGGTGAAGGGGCGCGCGAACCCGCCGCCAAATCACCGCCGGCGCGGGGCGTGCGCGGCACGATGGTGCTCGCGCCGCCGCAGGGTAGCGCTGCCCGCCGCGTCGACGCCGTCGTCAGGACCCTCGTCGGCCTCAGCGCCAGAAACTCTGCCAGAGCAGTCGCGCCCAGACGCGGCATCACCATCACCAGGCCACGGTGCGCCGGCTATTGGCGACGAGGCCGCGCAAGAGATACGGTTGCTGCGCCGCCGGGTGGAACAGCTGCAGCTCGAATTGCGCAATCTAAGGGCAAGCAAAATGAGCGCCGAACAGGCCCAGAGCCTGGGGGACCTTGAAGCCGAGCTTTTCGCGGTCACCAGCGATCGCGACGGGCTGCGCGAACAAATTGAACGCCTGCACGCGCAAGTCGATGAACGAGCTAAGGATGAAGCCATGCAGCGCGCCGCCTGGGTCATGCAAACCGCGGCCACGGCCAGCCTCCAGCTGCAGGACGTCTTGGCGAGCCTGCGGGTAGAACTCATGGCGGCGTCAGACGAGTTTGATCAGTACGCCGCTGAGTTGCCGCGCGCCTCTTATGAGCTGATACGACAGGCGCTGCGCGACGCTTCGGGTTTTGCCGAAGAGTCGCGGCAGCTGGTGCGCACGCTGGCCAGCGTCGATGACGCCAGCGACGCCGACACGTAGACCAATTGCGCCAGCAGTGCCACGACCAGGGCCGCGCAGCAACGGCTATCTAGCCGGTTTTATTTGCATAGACACAGCTTTGTATCGGAATGGTTACAAACATGTAGACATTGCAAACATTTCCGTTAGGATGAAATTATGGGGCTATTTGGGAAAATCTCGTCTGCTGACGCTGACCGTCAGCACCGCGATGAACTCGCCATTCGCCGCCTCGCGCTAGTGGTCGCGATTACAGGCCTGCTGGCCGCGCTGGTGTCGTTGCCGTTGCCCACGCTGGGCGCGAGCCCCGACGTCAGCGCGATCCTAGCGATCATCGCCGTGGCCGTGATCGCGGGGCATCGCTGGGCCTTGCCGCTGCTGTGCGTGCTTGATGGCGCGATGATGTTCGTTTGGGCGCCGACGCTGTACGCCCAGTCGCCGGTTGCCAACCTCGAATACGCGTGCTTGCTCGCGACGTGCCTGCTTGCCGTGCCAGGCGTGGTGTCCTCCATGCGGGTCGGCCCGCTGCTCGGCGAGCTCATGGGGCTTGGCAATGCCTTTCGGCACACCACCCATATCCTAGCTCCTGTCGCGCTCGTCATCCTGGCGATGGCGATCGGCGTGATGTAACCGCGCCGCGCTTACGATACGACGGCGCGCGCGTTGTCAAAGAGGCGCATCCACGGGCTGCTATCGTCGGCGTCGGCGGCCTCGCTGCGCCACTGAGGCGGATGCCACGACATTTGCGACAAGCGAAACACGCGCTCTGGGTGTGGCATCAAAATGGTAACGCGCCCATCGCGATTGGTCACCGCGCCGACGCCGGCGACGGATCCATTTGGATTATACGGATAGGCCATGGTGACGTCGCCCGCGGCATCGACGTATCGCGCGGCCACCAGCTCGTGCCCCGCCGTGTCAACACCGAGGTGGCGATAGTCTGCACGCCCTTCGCCATGCGATACCACCACCGGCAAACGCCACCCCGCCATGCCAGCGAGCAGCAAGGATGGGGATGCTTCGATTTTGATCGTCACCAATCTCGCCTCGTAGCGCCGCGATTCGTTGTGCGCAAACAAGGGCCATCCAGCGGCCCCGGGTATCAGATCGGCCAGGCCCGCCAACATCTGGCAGCCATTGCATACGCCGAGGACAAAATACGGATCTTGACGGGCGAACCACTGCGCGAGCTCGGCCTTGACCGCCGCGACATAGCGCATCGACTTGGCCCAGCCTTGGCCGGCCCCGAGCACGTCGCCATATGAAAAACCGCCACATGCGGCGAGCCCCTGCACGTCGCGCAAGGTCTTGCGCGCATGCTCCAAATCCGAAACGTGGACGTCGATGGCGTCAAAGCCGGCGCGGGTGAAAGCGGCGGCCATTTCGGTCTGGCCATTAATCCCTTGATCGCGCAGCACCGCGACACGCGGCCGCGTCGTCGCGACCGACGCGCTGCGACGCCATGAGCGCCCGGCTTCAATTTCTTCAGGCAGTTTCGGATGCACCAAGGCGTCGCCTCGTTGGCGCGTTAGATGCTCGAAGTCGGCGCACGCCGGATTATCGCGCAACCTTTGCATGCGATACGTTAGGCTAGACCAACGCGAACGCAGCAACATCATGTCGCGCTTCATGATCTCTGCGCCGTTAAACGTCACGACCAATTCCGGCTGCCGCGCTTGAGGCACCCCAAAACGATGGCAGTGTGCGGCAAGCCCCGCGGCGGCAACAACCTGTAAAAACGCCGCTTCCCTATCCAGCGGCACTTGCACCACGGCGCCGAGGGCTTCGCTAAATAGCGCCGCGATAACGTCGCCCTGCGCCGCGCATAGAGACGAGGCCTCAATGGTGAGCCCGACGTTGCGGGTAAGAGCCATTTCAAACGCTGTCACCACGGCGCCGCCATCCGAACGGTCGTGATACGCGGTAATCAGCCCGCGCCCTGACAAGGTTGAGATCACATCGAGAAATGCCGCGAGCATCGCGGCATCGACCTGTGGCGTTTGATCGCCAAGCTGCCCAAACACCTGTGCCAGAGCGGACCCACCAAGGCGCGGGGCACCATGTGCCAAATCAAACAACCACAACGCTGACGGAGCGTCCAACAAAAGTGGCGTTAGCGTCTTTCGGATATCAGCCACGGGCGAAGCGGCCGTTGCCACCAACGTCACCGGCGAAACCACATGGTGTTCGCCGGCGGCGTCGCGCCATCGGCTTGCCATTGACAGCGAATCTTTGCCAACCGGAACCGCGACCCCCACCGCTTTACAGAGCGCCACTGCGGCAGCGACGGCGTCATATAAGGCGGCGTCTTGTTCGGGCACGTGCGCCGCGGCCATCCAGTTACATGACAGCTTAATATTGTGCCGCGCGCCGTAATCGACCGCGGCCAAGTTCGTCAACGCTTCCCCGATGGCCAGTTGCGCCGACGCCGCGGCATCGATGGTGGCCACCACGGGGCGTTCGCCAATGGCAAACGCCTCGCCGGCGTAGCTATGAAAATCGACCGCGGTGACCGCGCAATCCGCGACGGGCACCTGTCTTGGGCCGATCATCTGATCGCGGGCAGTTAGCCCGCCAACCGTCCGATCGCCAATGGTAACGAGGAACCCTTTGTCAGCGACGGAGGGCAACGCCAACACGCGTTCCAGGCAGGCCCCAAGATCATTGAATTCACTCAATGGCACCAAGGGAAGCGCGGGCCGAACCGGGCTGCGAAGCATCTTGGGTGTTGCACCAAGGATTAGCGACAAGGGCACGTCAACCACCGGCGCGCCGTGCCGCAACACTGTGAGCTGGCCGTCGCCAGTGGCGTGACCTACGACCGCAAAGGGACAACGCTCGCGTTCGCACATGGCGGCAAAGGCCGCGACGTCTGCGGGGCGCAAGGCGATGACGTAGCGCTCTTGAGATTCGTTGCACCACAATTCCATCGGCGATAGCGACGGATCGGCGCTTGGCACCTGGTCGAGATCGATGCGGGCGCCGAGGCGATCGGCGTGGACTAATTCCGGCAAGGCGTTGGCGAGGCCGCCGGCGCCGACGTCGTGCACGCTGACGATGGGATTGGCATCTTGCTGCGCGCAAGTGCTGATCACTTCCTGGCAGCGGCGCTGCAACTCGGCGTTGTCGCGCTGCACCGAGGCAAAATCGAGGGCGGCTTGCGACTGCCCTTGCCCCACCGACGACGCGGCGCCACCGCCCAGCCCAATTAGCATGCCCGGCCCGCCGAGCACGATGAGCGCGTCGCCCGCCTCCACCGCGCGCTTGTGAACATTTGATTGGCGGATCGAGCCAATGCCACCGGCTATCATCAGCGGCTTGTGAAAACCCCAAGTCGAGTTTTCGTCGCGAGGCAGCCCGAGCGTGCGGAAAAATCCTGCCAACGCGGGCCTGCCGAATTCGTTATTGTAGGCCGCCGCGCCCAGCGGCGCCTCGATCATGATTTGCAGCGGGCTGGCGATGTGTTCCGGCTTGCCAGGTGCCGTCTCCCACGGTTGCGCGGCGTCAGGTAAATGCAAATCACTTACCGCGTAGCCGACCATGCCGGCCTTGGGTTTGCCGCCCAGGCCGGTGGCTCCCTCGTCGCGCAACTCGCCGCCCGAACCGGTGGCGGCGCCAGGATACGGCGAAATCGCCGTCGGGTGATTGTGCGTCTCGACCTTGAGCACGATGTGCGACGGCTCGGCATGCGCGCGATAGATGCCATCGCCATCCGGCCACATCACCTGCGCGGTGGCGGCGCCTTGGAGCACCGCGGCGTTGTCGCTATACGCCGAGAGCACGCCGCCGGGCGCAGCTGCTGTGGTTTGGCGAATCATGCCGAACAGCGAGGCGTCAGCGGCCACGCCATCAAATTCAAACGTCGCGTTAAAGATCTTGTGGCGGCAGTGCTCGCTGTTGGCCTGCGCGAACATCATGAGCTCGCAGTCGGTCGGATCGCGGCCAAGCTCACGGTACTGCGCCGCGAGGTAAGAAATCTCATCGTCAGACAGCGCAAGGCCCCACGCTGTGTTCACCTCGCGCAACGCCGCCCCCGCTTGTGCCTCATCGCCGCCGAGCGCAACCGAGCGCAGCGCGCCGGGCGGTTTTGGCAAAAACACGGTGGGTAATTCCTCGCCGCTTACCACTTGCTGCGTCATGCGATCGGCCAGCGCTAGGTGCAGGGCCGCTTGATCAGCGGGAGTCTGCACGAACTGCCACGCCGCGATGCGCTCGATGCGGCTCACCGCGAGCCCGCAACGTCGCAAGATATCGGTGGCCTTAGACGACCACGGCGTCTGCATACCGGCGCGTGGCACGACGAAGCGCGCATAAGCCGCCGCACTTGGCTCGTCCGTGTTTGGGCCAAGCAGGCTCGCCAACACGCCATGCGCCGCCGCGTCGAGGTCGTCATTTGCAAAAACTAGATAGACAAAGCGCGAGGTCGCCCCGGCCAGCACGCCGGCGGCTTCGGCGGCCATCGGCACCGGCTCGTTTGTCCACCACATCAAGGGCGCTTTCATGGCATCGCCTTCGCCTGGCGCAGCGCCGCCAAAATACGCGTCCGCGGGTCGGTCAAATCCGGCACGAACTCTCGCCCCGTGACCATTTCGTAGTTGCGTACGTAGCGCAGCGCCGCCTCGACGCGCACCGCATCGGGCAGGCGCGGCGACGGCCCATCGCCGCGATAGCCGAGCTCCTCGGCGAGAAAGCGGCGGACAAATTCCTTATCCAGGCTGCGCGGCTCATCGCCGGCGGCATGTCGCGCCGCAAAATCGTCGGCGAACCAATAGCGCGACGAATCTGGGGTGTGGATTTCATCCATCACCACCACCTCGCCCGCCGCATTAAGGCCAAATTCATACTTGGTGTCGGCGAGAATCAGTCCACGCGTCAGCGCATAGGCCTGCCCGTGCGCAAACAACGTCAGCGCCAGCGCCGCGGCGCGATCGAAGACCTCGGCGGTCACCTCGCCACGCGCGAGCAATTGCGCCCGCGACACGGTCTCGTCGTGATCGCCGTGCGCCGCCTTGGTTGACGGCGTGACAATGGCGTGCGGCAGCTTAGCGTTTTTCACCAACCCATCGGGCAGCGCATGGCCGGCAAATTCGCGGTGGCCTTGTTCATAGGCCCGCCAAATCGAGGTCGAGGTGACGCCGGTGAGATACGCGCGCACCACGAATTCGGCGGCAATCGGCACCAGCTCGCGGCCGATGGTGACTTGCGCGTCGGGCACCGACAGCACGTGATTGGGCACCAGGTGCGACGTCTGCTCAAACCAGAACGCCGCGAGCTGGTTGAGCACTTGGCCCTTGCACGGAATGGTATCAATGACGTGATCAAACGCGCTGAGGCGATCGCTGGCCACCAAGATGCGATGGCCGCGCGCCGCGCTAATATAGCAATCGCGCACCTTGCCCTCATAGAGCCGCAAATCGTCGTAGCCACCCGCCGCCGCGACGTCGGCCGCCGAAATCGGCTCGCCGAGCGCTCGCGAGAGCACCGAAGTTAGGGCCGCGGTAAGCTCGCTATCGTTCATGGGTGCCTACTTGTGGTCGACTGAGCCTGGGGTTAGCTGCAGCGCGCGCGCCAAGATAAATTCGGCGTGGCGGAGATGATGTTGCAAATCAAAACAAGCCTCTAGCGTCGGCGCCGTCAGCAGCTTGGCGATATCGGGGTCCTGCGCCAGCGCGTCGCGGAACGTCGTGGTGCCCGCATGCGCGGCCATCGCGCAGCGTTGCACGTAAACGTAACCTTGTTGCCGCGGGATGCCGGCCCGGACCAGGGCGAGCAGCACGCCTTCGGAGGCCCACATGCCACCAGCGGCGGCCAGGTTTGCCGCCATGCGATCGCTGCGCACCACCAGGCCATCAATGAGCTGCGTCGCGCGCGCGACCATGAAGTCGGCGAGGATCGTCGCATCGGGCAGCACGACGCGCTCGACCGACGAATGCGAAATATCGCGCTCATGCCACAGCGCGACGTTCTCGAGGCCCGCCTGCGCGTAGCTGCGTAGCAGCCGCGCCAGGCCACACAAGTTTTCCGACAAAATCGGGTTCTTCTTGTGCGGCATCGCGCTCGAGCCCTTTTGGCCTTTGCCAAAACCCTCTTCCGCTTCGCCGACCTCGCTGCGCTGCCAATGCCGCACGCCAAGCGCCATCTGTTCGATGGCCGTACCCAGCAGCGCCAGCGCGCCGAGCACCTCGGCATGGCGATCGCGCGCGACGATTTGCGTCGCGACGGTTTCCGGGGCAAGGCCAAGCTCGCCGAGCGCCTCGGCCTCGATGGTCGGTTCGATATTGCCGTAGACGCCCACCGCGCCGGCGATCTTGCCGACCGCGATGCCGCGGCGTGCCGCGACCACGCGCGCCTGCGCCCGCAGCAACTCGGCGCGCCACCTCGCAAACGTAAGCCCTGCCGCGGTTGGCTCGGCGTGCATGCCGTGCGAACGGCCAATCATCGGGGTCCCCGCATGCGCCCTCGCCTTTTCGCCAAGCGAGGCAGCCAGCGCGGTAACACCTACGAGAATCTGATCGAGCGCCTGCACGCATTGTAGCGCGAGCGAGGTGTCGAGCACATCCGAAGACGTCATGCCTAAGTGCAGCCAGCGCGCCGGAGCGCCGGCGAGCTCTTCCACATGAGTGAGAAACGCGATGACATCGTGGCGCGTCGTCGCTTCGATTTCCAAAATGCGCGCGGCGTCTAACTTGCCGCGGCTTGCCGCTTCCACTACCGCCGCGGTGCCAGCCGGCACGGTGCCCGCACGCTCCATGGCGCGACACACCGCCAGCTCAACCGACAACCACGTATCAAACCGCGTCGCATCTGACCAAACGGCCACCAGCGCCGGCCGCGCATACCGCGTAATCACTGGGCCGCTCCTGCCGTCGGCATCTCGCCGGTGGAACCAAAGCCGCCCGCGCCGCGCGTCGTCGCCGGCAGCGCCTCGACAACTTGCAAGCTGGGCGCCGCCACCGCGGCAAACACGATCTGCGCGATGCGATCGCCATGGGCAATGATAACGTCGGCGGTGCCGAGGTTCACCAAAATCACCGCCAGCTCACCGCGATAATCGGCGTCGATGGTGCCCGGGGCGTTTAGCACGGTGACGCCGTGCTTTAGCGCCAACCCCGAGCGCGGCCGGACTTGGCCTTCAAACCCGGCGGGAATCGCCAGCGCCAAGCCGGTTGGAACCAACGCCCGCGCACCAGGGGCGAGGCTCATCGGCACATCGAGCGCCGCGCAGAGGTCAAACCCCGCCGCGCCCGCAGTCATTTGCGCCGGCAGCTGCGCATCTGGCCTGAGCTTGCGGCATAGCACCGTCGGACCGTTCATGGCCGCGACTATACCCCTAAACGCGGGGTGTGTCCCGCGAGCGCTGCCTCGTCGAGGCAGATGATCTACATGATGAAATTGTTGATTTCATCGGGCGCCGGATTGCTCTCCAGCGCCTCTTTGCGCGACAGGCGAATCTTGCCGTCGCGATCGATCTTCATGCACTTGACGACGACCTCGTCGCCTTCCTTGAGCACGTCTTCCACGGCGCGAATGCGCTCTTTGGAGACTTCGCTGACGTGCAGCAGTCCATCGGTGCCCGGCAGGATTTCAACGAAGGCGCCGATTTCGATGATGCGCTTGACCACGCCATTGTAGAACGCGCCGACCTCGGGCTCGACGATGAGGCCCGAGATGAGCTGCTTGGCTTGCTCGATCGCACGCATATCGTTGGAGGCAATCGACACCACGCCGGCGTCGTTGACGTCGATCTTGGCGCCGGTTTGCTCGGCGAGGGCGCGAATGGTCTTGCCCCCTGGTCCGATCACGTCGCGGATGCGGTCGGGTTTGACCTGGATGGTGACGATGCGCGGTGCGTATTGCGAGACTTCGTCGCGCGGCGCGGCGATGCCGTCGGCCATCTTCTCCAAAATGTGCAAGCGGCCGCGGCGAGCCTGCTCGAGCGCTTGCTCGAGAATGTCGCGCGTGAGGCCGTCGACCTTGATGTCCATCTGCAAGGCCGCGATGCCGCGGGCGTTGCCGGTGACCTTAAAGTCCATATCGCCGAGGTGATCTTCGTCGCCCAAGATGTCCGAGAGCACGACGAAATCGTCGCCTTCCTTCATCAGGCCCATCGCGATGCCGGCAACCGGGTCGGTCACGGGCACGCCGGCGTCCATGAGCGCGAGGCTGCCGCCACACACCGAGGCCATCGACGAGCTGCCGTTGGATTCGTAAATTTCAGAGACGACGCGGATGGTGTACGGAAAGTCCTCGTACTGCGGGACGATGCTCTCGACCGAGCGCTCGGCCAAAAAGCCGTGGCCGACTTCGCGGCGCGATTGGCCGCGCAGCATCTTTACTTCGCCGGTGCAAAATGGAGGGAAGTTGTAGTCCATGTAGAATTGCTTGTGGACGTCGCCCATCAGGCTGTCCATGCGCTTTTCGTCGTACTTGGTGCCGAGCGTCGCGACCACGAGGGCCTGGGTTTCGCCGCGGGTAAACAGCGCCGAACCGTGCGCACGCGGCAACACGCCGACCTCGACTGAAATCTTGCGAATCTCGTCGGGCTTGCGGCCGTCGATGCGAGTGCGGGTGGACAGCGTGTGCTGGCGCGCCCACGTCTTGGAGGCTTTGGAGTACGCCGCGTCAAGCTCCTTGCGGCGACCGGCATACGCTTTGCCTTCGCCATCAAACTCGGCGATGACGTCGGCATGCGCCTTGGAAATAGCGTTGCTGCGCGCCTTCTTTTCCTTGATCGACATGGCAGCGCCAATGCGGTCCCAGGCAAACTTCTTGACCGCTGCCTGCAGCTCGGCATCGACGGCGGGGGGCACGAAAATGCGCTTTTCCTTGCCGGCTTTTTCGCGCAGGCGCTCTTGCGCGGCGATCAGCGGCTGCGACGCCTCGAGCGCGTAAAACAGCGCGTCGATGACGACGTTCTCGGCCATGTTTTCCATTTCACCTTCGACCATCATGATGGCGTCTTTGGAGACGGCGACGATGAGGTCCATGTCGGACTTGGCGCGCTCTTCAAAGGTTGGGAAGGCGACGAACTGGCCGTCGATGCGGCCGATGCGAATGCCGACGATCGGGCCGTTGAACACGAGATCGGAAATGTGAACCGCCGCCGAGGCGCCAATAATGGCGAGCACGTCGGCGGGGTTTTCTTTGTCAAAGCTCACCGTGTTGGCGATGATTTGCG
Organism: Myxococcales bacterium; assembly: GCA_016716835.1. NCBI lineage: Bacteria > Pseudomonadati > Myxococcota > Myxococcia > Myxococcales > Myxococcales bacterium. Next base: position 1,114,854 of record JADJUW010000001.1, read on the forward strand.
TATCGATGGTGCAGCCTTTGGGAAACAGCGGGCGCATCGGGCGATCCATCAAGCGACAGATCAAAATTTCTTCGTTGGTGGTGCGACCTTCGCGGCGAAAAAAGCTGCCTGGGATTTTCCCGACGGCGTACATTTTCTCCTGGTACTCACAGGTCAGCGGAAAAAAATCGAGACCCTCGCGAGGCTCTTTGCTGCCGGTGGCGGCCACCATCACCATGGTGTCGCCGAGGCGAACTACGACCGAGCCGGAGGCCTGCTTGGCCCACTTGCCGGTCTCTAACGTAATCGTCTTATTGCCTACAACTGCGGTTTCTGTAACGAATGCCATACTGCTCCTTTGGCTTGCGCCTCGAAGGCCCTCGAGAGATGGGCCGGGTTAGGTGCTGCAGATGGCTTTGCGGTTGCTCCCTCGATTCAGGCAACGGCCGGAGCCGCAGACTCAATAGAAAGATCAACGCTTTTTGCTAGACCATGGTCCTACAGCAGGCCGGGATATAGCCGATTAGGACCTGCGGCGCTACCGGCGCAGCAAAATATCCATGGTGCCGGAAGGCTGGGCGGCAAAGGCGGCCGAGACCCGCAAATGGGCGTCCTGGGCGACGGGATCGGCTTCATTCCAATAGGCTGCCACGGCTTGATCGCTGACGACGATATCGCCGTAGTCGAGTTCGCAAAACATCGTCGCGCCCAGTTCGCAGGTTGCGGCGACCTGACCATCGTGGCTACGTAAAATCACCAGATCGCCGTCGCGGCCGCCTTCAAGGAGGATGCTGGTCGCCTCCCCGGTGAGCCCCTGCGGAAGGACAAAGCTCAATTGAAGCGCGCTGCCGGCAATATCGATGTGAACGTCGTCCAGCGCAAACGTGGCGTACGGCGCCAATTCCGCGTCGGTCGAAGCAGCGACCACGGCGTGGATCCCTGTGGTTGGCCCGACCAGCCCGCTGGGCCATTCAGAAATCGACAACAACGGCGCTGTCTCGACGTCGTCTTCATAAGCACAAGCAGCCATGCCGGCGAGCCCGAAGACGCAAATCGCCGCCAGCCGAAGGGTGGAATGGAGCCCGTTCACGGCGGTAACATAACTCAAACTGGGCGGGCGTGCCACCCAATCGCGCCCTTCGGCGGACGCGAAATGCGTCAATTAGCGGCGCAGGCCGAGCGTTTCAATAAGCTTTTTGTAGCGATCGCCATCGGTGGTCTTTAGGTAGTCGAGCAGGCCCCGGCGCTGACCGACCATTTTGAGCAGGCCGCGGCGGCTGTGGTGATCCTTGTGGTTGCCCTTAAGGTGCTCGGTGAGGTGCGAGATCCGCTCGGAAAGCAAGGCGACTTGCACTTCGGGCGACCCGGTGTCGGAGCTATGGGTGCGAAATTTCGTGATTGTTTCGAGTTTGCGAACTGGTGATACGGACATTGTTTTTGCCTCCAGTACCCTCGTCGCCGGCCCTTTGCCGACAACCAAGCTACGGTCTTAGGGGCGCACCATGAAGGAATTTGGCCCCACGGTCAAGCCCTCGACAAAGCCTCTTTCGAGCACGAATGAGCCTGATTCAATGCGAGCCATCGACAATAGCTCGCCGCCTCCGGCGAGCAAGCACATGCCTTCCGGCGAAGGATTTGCTGGTGGTGGTTGCTGCGGATCCCGAGGCGCGGGCGCACTGCCTCTGCGCCAGGTGGCCTCGCCGACGGGCATCGGCCGCCCAACGCGAATGGGCGCAATCCAGGACGCAGGCACCTCGGCAATCGGCCACGACAAAACGTCGTCGATGCGCGCCAACGGCGGCAGCTCCGCCGATTTGCGATCGAGCGCCGCAATGCCGATGGCGTCGTCAATGCGCACGGCGCCGCTTTGCGTGCGGCGCAACGAATATAGATGGGCATAGCAGCCGAGCGCCAAACCGATATCGTGCGCGAGGCTGCGAATATACGTTCCCTTAGAACACGCGACCTCGAGTTCGAGGCGCGGATAGTCGTAACTCTTTAGTTCAAGGCGCTTAATGAAAATCTTGCGAGGTGCCACCTCCACCAACTTGCCTGCCCGTGCGGATTCAAAGAGTGGCTTGCCCGCCACCTTGATCGCCGAGTGCTGCGGCGGCACTTGCGCCAGCTCACCGACAAATTGCGTGAGCACGGCGGCGATGCCCCCCGCCGTGAGCGCCTGCGCGCGCGCTTCATTGCGCATCGTCACCGGGCTCTCGCAATCATAGGTCGCCGTTGCCTGACCAAGCGTGAGGCCCGCTTCGTAGACCTTGTCGTCGGCGAGCATATAGCCGGCGATCTTGGTCGCCTCGCCGAGGCAAATCGGCAGGACGCCCGTAGCGAGCGGATCGAGCGTGCCGGTGTGCCCGACGCGCGACGCCGCAAAGCGCCGCTTGACGATGGCGACGGCATCGGCCGAGGTCATGCCATACGGTTTATCAAGTACGAGGACGCCGTCGACTCGTTGCATAGGACCTACCAGCGGCGCCCCTATGGCAGGTCGAGCGCGGTGATCCACGCAAACAGCAAGGCGCGGCCCGACTCGTCGAGGATCTCGGTGCCAAGTGGCGGCATGTGGCGCGCGGGGTTATTGGTGACGAAGCGGCGATACAACACGGAGGCGGCGGGATCGCCGGGCGCGATGACGAGCTCGGCGCAAGTCACCGGCGAGCCGTCGCAAATTTGCATGGACGCCATGGTGCCAATGGCGGTTTGGTAGGTTGGCGATTGCGCCGGGGTAGCGGCGGTCGCGGTCAGCATACGAAACTCGACCGGCAGATAATTTAAATCCGACGTCGCGTTGTGACAGGTACCGCAGTTGACGTGCAGGTAGCCGAGCGCGGCAACTTCCTGCGTGGTACCGCCCACTGGAAAAAACGGCGTCGTGCCGATGGGTGGCGTCGAAAACGCGCCGGCGGCCGCGAGCGTAGTGAGGGTTTCATCACCGCCGAGTGCGTCTGTATCGAGTTGCAAGGCATCGAGCCCAAGCAGCGCATCGCCGGCGCGATCGTGACATTGGCGACAGCTCGCCATATCGGGCACGTTGAGCTCGGTGCCCGCCGCGTTGACCTTGCCGTCTGGCGCGACCACCGCATCGCTGCCGTCGGCGAGCCAAATGTACGAGACGCCTTCCCACCCAAGCTCGCCCTTAACAAAATACCGCGTCTCAACTCGCGTGCTGCCCGCCGAGAATTCTTTCCACACCTTGGTGCCCACCGGCGCGATCCAATGATCCATGTCGGTCGTGTCAATCGGCACGAGGTCGGCACCATCGGCGGGAAGCTTTAGCCATCGCCGTTTGGCCGCCCCGTCGGAGTAAAGCTGCCAACGCGGCGTGTACGTCATGACGCCGTCGGCGATGACGTCGCTGGCTACCTCGGCATAGAGGCCCGTCTCAGACAGGTATGCCGGCAGCAACTCCGAAACCGGGTCGACGTCGAGCGGGGCATCAGTGTTTGCATCGGGCAGGCACGCATCGCCTTCGCAGGCCGACGCCCCGTCGTCGCAGCCAACGAAGAGCGCGCAGCCAAGTACTACGCCAAGTGCCCAGCCTAGCGCGCGAGAGTTCGTGGTTTGCGCCATGAGCCGAAGGTACCATGAGGCCAACTTTTTAGGCGATGGGTAGGGCCCCTCGCCTGCGGCATATGTCACGACTAACCCCGACGTCGACGACGCGCAACCGTTAGTAGCATGCCAGCTAGGACCAACGGCAGGCCGCGGCTGCCGGCGCCCGCCTCGCCCTGCGCGCTGCAACCGCCGCCGGCGTCCGGCTGAGCTGGGTCGGTGACGAGTGGTTCACCATCTATCGGCTGGCACGTGCCCGCATCGCATCGAAAGCCTTGCGCACAATCATTGTCACCAGCACACGCCGCGTCTGGCATGCCGGAGCAATCGACGTCATCGTCGCCGCACGTGTCATCACACACGCCATCAGAGGCGCACGTAAATTCGTCGCCGAGTTGATCGGTAATAAACGCGAGCGCGCCCGAAACCTTGGTGTCGGCGCCGATGCCTGTGCACACGCCGCCGGCGCTGCCCCATGAATGCACGCCGACGACGGCCGGGACGCCGCTCGCGGTTGTATAAAAAAGTGGGCTGCCACTATCGCCGGCGCATGAGCCCGTGCCGTCCTCGCGATCAAAACAGAAAAAACGCCCGTTGGGCACACCATGCAACGCGCAATCGATGTTGCTGTCTGTCGTTGAGTTCAGCTTGCCGGAGTTGCCATTTTCATCATAGATGCCATAGCCAACCATGGTGTAGCTTGCCTCGGCAAACGCGGCGATGGATTCGCGGCTGACGTGCGCGACACGTCGATCTGCCACCGGTGTTTTCAGCATGATGATCGCGACGTCTTGCCTACCGAGATTGTCTGGGTCTTCCTCGAGCTTGACGTACCCTGGGTGAACCGCGATGTCGGCGACCGAAATTGTGGTCACGGGCGTGTACATCGATAGCGTGTCTACGAAAACAACCATTTCGGCGATCATGCGTTGACGGTCGGCGTCGCCGGCAAATTCGACGCAATGCGCTGCGGTTAGCACGGCATTGGGGGCGATGAGCGTGCCGCTGCAAATAGTGCTCCTCCCTTCGTCATAAATGCCGACGATGGTGGGAAAGTCACCGGCCTTGGCTTGCTGGCCGCCAATGATGGCTTCGGCGTGCGATTCGCTAGTTGCAGCGCCCCCAGGCTCGGCAATGCAGCCGACGAGCGCTAGCGGCGCCCCAACCAACGCCGCGAGAAGCGCACCGGCTGCGGGCCGTATCGAGCGCGTGATGAAGTTACCTGGTGCGGTCGCTGATTTGGCCATCTGTAGCTGTAGAGCAAAGACTGAGCCAACGTAAGCAACTGGATTCGCTAGCAACGGCAGCCCTCATCGCCATTACGTGAGCGCTATCGTACCCAGCGTGTGGAGACAAGTGGCCTCGCACATACTGGTATAATTAAGGGGATTGCAGTCGCCAGACCCAGGCGTGGGGGCGTCCGGTTGATCCAGCAAACTCAACAACTCCAAGTGGTTGTCCTATGGCATGGCCTGTGCATTACCTACCAGCATGACCAGATCCGCCCTACGTAACATCCTCCTCAGCGCTTGCGTGCTGTGGACAGCTGCCCCCGCCGTCTCCCAGGCAGCGCCTCAACGCGCAAGGGTAACGGCGAAGCCCTTCTACGATAAGTTACCCAACTACCTCATCGAGAAAAAAGTCGATAGAAGCGACAATAAAGTCAGGAAGCTAACCGCCAAGAGGGCCCAATTGCAGGCAAGCGATCCGCAGGCGATTCGCCTCGACACAAAGATCGCTCGCGCAACAAGCCGCGGCGTGAAGCTGCGGGCCAAGCAAGCCTACCGTCTGTCCAAGGCTAAACAAGCCAAGGTTAATCTCGACGCGCGCCGCGCCGCCTATGCCGCAAAGTTAGGCACGCGTTCGACGGAGCGCCTGATTTTCGAGCAATGGTTTGCCCGCAATATTGTCACCTTTTTTAACCCCATGAGGACCTATATCCTTGCGGCCTCAGGCGGTTTTGCCGTCGCGGGGAACCTCATGAATGAGCCCCTAGTTTCCATGGCGAGTGTCGCCCTCATGGGAGTGCTGATTTACTACCCCTTGGTTGACGACTATATTAATCCAGAAAATACCTTTAACCGTCCCCCTGCCACGACGAGGGAGAACATCGCCCCATATCACGCCGCCGAACTCATCAAGCGTGGCGTCGTTACGCCGCAAAACACGCTCGCGGTAGAGATTCACGAAGCGGGCTTGCAGCAGGAGCTGCGGGGCCTAAAGATCGCGCGCGATGACGCGTCGCCTACCTCGCTTCCGTAAGCGGCGAGTATACGGCCAGCCTCACCCGAGAGCCCGCAGCTAATCAAGCTGGTGGCTTGGTGGCGTCAGCTCCGGGCTCAGCGGCTGGCGTGGCGGCTTCGGCAGGCGCGGCAGTCGCGCCGGGCTCGCGGCCAGCCTCGCGGGCCTTGCGTTCATCGTCTAACAAGATGCCGCGCAGGCGCACCGAAAATTCTGGCGAGGTGTCGAGCAAAAAACGCAGCTCGGGCGCCTGCCGGATCTGCAAATTTTGCCCGACGATGCGCCGCATAAATGGCGCGGCCGAGGCCAGCGCGGCCATCACCTGATCGGGCTTGCCGCCCTCCCCCAGCATCGACACCCACACGGTGGCGACGCTCATGTCGGCGTTGAGCTCGACCGACGCGACCGAAACCATCGCGCCCTCAAGGCGCGCATCGCGGACGTCGCGCTGGAGCGCCTCGGAGACGAGGCGCCGCAGCGACTGGGCCAGGCGCAGCTTTCGGCTCACGACGCTCGCTCCTCCTGCATTACAGCTTCGCGGCTTCTTCGACCACTTCGTAGGCTTCGATGACGTCGCCCACCTTGAGGTCGTTGTAGCCCGCGACCATGATGCCGCACTCGTAGCCGTTTTGGACTTCGCTGACGTCGTCCTTGAAGCGACGCAAGCTGCCAACGCGGCCCTCGTAAATCTGGACGGCGTCGCGCACGACGCGCAGCAGCGCCTTGCGGGTGATCTTGCCGCTGGTCATCATACAGCCCGCGACCATCCCGACCTTTGGAATCGTGAAGGTGTCGCGCACCGCGGCGGTCCCCATGGCCACCTCGCGGCGAATTGGCGCCAAGAGGCCCGCCATCGCCAACTTAACGTCGTCAAGCGCGTTGTAGATAATGTCGTAGAGGCGAATCTCAACGTCTTCGTGCTCCGCGAGCGTCGAGCTCTTGCCCGCGGGACGCACGTGGAAGCCGACAACAATCGCGCCGCCAGCCTTGGCGAGGCGAATGTCGGATTCGGTGATGCCGCCGACGCCAGCCGCGATCACGTTGACCTTCACCTTGTCGGTGCTGAGCTTGACCAACGCGGCCTTGAGCGCCTCGGCTGACCCTTGGACGTCGGCCTTGAGGACAATCTTGACCTCTTTGGCGCCGTCGTCCGAGATGCGTTCCATCATGTTCTCGAGCGAGACGCGGGTCTTGGCCGAGAGTTCCTTCTTGCGCCATTGCTGGCGGCGATGCTCGACCACGGTCTTGGCGACGCGATCGTCTTCGGCGACGTTGACGGAATCGCCGGCATCGGGCACGCCATCAAGGCCAAGCAGTTCGACCGGGGTCGAAGGGCCAACCTCGAGCACGCTGTTGCCGCGATCGTCGAGCATGGCGCGGACCTTGCCGTAGGTTTGGCCGGCAACCACGATGTCGCCCATGCGCAGGGTGCCCTCCTGGATCAGCACGGTGGCCATCGGGCCGCGGCTGCGATCGAGGCGCGCCTCGATGATGAGGCCCGACGCGACGGTGTCGGGATTGGCGCGCAGCTCCTTCATCTCGGCGGTCACCGCGATGGATTCGAGCAGCTTGTCGACGCCCGTGCCCTGTTGCGCCGAGACGTTGACATAAATCGTATCGCCGCCCCACTCTTCAGGAATGAGACCGTGATCGGCGAGCTGCTGGCGCACGCGCTCGGGCTGCGCATCAGGCAGATCGCACTTGTTGACCGCGACGATGATCGCAACCTTGGCGTCTTTGGCATGGCTGAGCGCCTCAACGGTTTGAGGCATGACGCCGTCGTTGGCCGCAACGACCAGCACGACGATGTCGGTGGCCTGCGCACCGCGTGCACGCATTTCGGTAAACGCCTCGTGGCCTGGGGTATCGAGAAACACGACGTCGCCGTGCCCTGGCACCGCGACCTTGTAGGCCGCCACGTGTTGCGTAATGCCGCCCGCCTCGCCCGCGGCGACGCGCGCCTTGCGGATGGTATCGAGCAGCGAGGTCTTGCCGTGATCGACGTGACCCATGACGGTAACGACCGGGGAGCGCGGCAACGATTCGCCTTCGCTCTTATGTTTGGTGGTGAACGCATCGGCCTCTTGGAAGGCCATGTTCTGCACTTCGTAGCCAAATTCGCCGGCAAGCAGCTGCGCGGTATCGAGGTCGATCGACGCGTTAATGTTGACGCCGACCATGCCCATCGACCACAGCTTCTTAAGCACGTCAGGGGCCTTAATGCCCATGTTGCGCGCCAAATCCGACACCCTGGTGGTGTCTTCGATGCGAATGACGCGCTTGTGATCGGCAGGCGTCGTAACCTGCGTCTGTTTGCCTTTTTTCATCGGCAGCGCGAGGCGACGCGCGCCCATTTGGCCCGGGCGTTGCCCTGGGCGCAGCGGCGGCTGCGAGGTAAACCGGCCGCGCATCTGCAAGCCGCCAGGCCAGGGGCGCCGCCGGTGGTTTGGCGGGGGATCGGGCGCTCGGTGATGCGAATGCGAGGCGGCAGATTGATAATCGTGCCGACCGCGGGTCGGCTCGGATCGCGATTCGGGTCGACCGGTGCGGCCGCCACCGGTGGAGGCGCCGCCTCCATGGTCAGGCGATCGCGCTCTTCCGCTTCGCGTTCGGCGACGCGGGCGCGGGCGCGGGCCAATTCGGCTTCAAAGCGATCGCGCGCATTGCCAAACACCTCGGTGCCTGCGGGCGGTGGGGCGACGGGGGGTGGCATTGCCGACGGCGTGCGCACCGTGACCGAAGGCGACTGCGCGGTCGGCGCGCTGCCGATGGCGCTTACCTGGCGTTGCGGCACGGCGGCCGCAGCGCCCGCGATGCGCACGGAGGCGGGTCCCTCGACAACGACGCGCGAGCGCGTTGTCACGGTCGGCGCAGCCGCAACCGGCGCGGGAAGGATCGGCGCCGCGCTCGGCGGCATGCGGGCCGGCTCACTCGGTTGTTCGACGACAACGGCCGCGCTGCGCGTGACCACGGCAGCCGCAGGCGACGCAACGGGCGATGGCGGCATCGCTGCCGCAAATTCTTGCGCTTCAGGAGCGGGCGCATCGGCGGCAACGCGGCGGCGGATCACCGGCGGCGGGGAATCTGCGGCGATGGCGGGCGCGGCAGGCGGCGCGGCGACCAAGTCGTCGGCCTTGGTCATACGACGACGCACCTGTGGCGGCGCGGACGGCGCGGCGGGCGCGGCCGCGGCGGCAGTCGCCTGCTTGGATGGCGCAGCGCTCGCGGGCGCTCCGGATTTGCCAAATGACTGGCGCACCTTGGCAACATCGTCATCACCGAGCGACGACATGTGATTGTTTACTTCAAGCCCAAGCGTCTTAAGCTTGACCAGGAGCTCCTTGTTCGGAATTCCGATTTCGCGGGCAATTTCGTAAACGCGCATATTCTTCTCCTTGGGACCTTTCCACCACGGTTAGTTGGTGGCGGTACTCCCAGACTGCAGGGGTGACGATAAAGATTGATGAGCCAGGGCCTTCAAGGCCGTGCGCAGCTCGATGAGCGTGCTGCCGCCCAACTGCTGGGCGACGCTGGCGCGCCCGGCACTCTGGCGGCTGCTGGTGGACGCGGCGATCAGGTGCCGCGCATCGAGCCGGTCGACGCACGCCGCGCTGCCATGAACGTACGCGCCGCGCCCAGGGGCAAGGCGCCCAACGGCAAACCCAGCGTACGGCCGGATTTCGGCGGCGGCGGCGCGCGCCCGCGCAACACGCAGCAAGGCCGTCTTGTCGCTGGTTTGGCGACAAACGATGCAGGTGCGGCGCGGCTGGTGCACTAGGCCTGCTCTCCGGTTTCTGAGATCCAGTTGACCGCGCGCTGCCGCAGCTTGGCGAGATCGCCCATGTCGATGCCGGTGGCCGCCGCCATCTCGTCGATGGGCTTGGCGACCAAATCTTGCGGCGAGCGCACGTTGGCCTCGGCGAGGATGCCAAGCACCTCTTCGTCGACGCCGGGAATCTCGAGCAGCTGCTGCGGCCCTGACATTTGCGACCGACGCTCGGCCTCTTTGACGTTGTCGTCGGATTGCACCTTGGAAGCCTCGAACACGTTTTGCGCGGCCTCGATAATGCGATGCGCGCCGGCGACGCCGCCGATGCCATGCACCTGCGCCAGCTCCTCGGGCACGGCCACCGCGACATCGCCCACCGAGCGCCAGCCGAGACGAAATAGCTCGTCGGCGACGTCGAGCGTCATGCCTGGAATTGCCGCGATTTGCTCGCGCGCACGGCGCTCGAGGTCTTGGATCTTGGATTCGGAGTGGATGTCGATGCGCCAACCGGTTAGTTGCGACGCCAGCCGCACGTTTTGACCCTTGCGGCCAATCGCGAGCGATAGCTTCTCGTCGGGCACGACCAGCTCCATGCGATGGCCTTCGGCATCGATAATAACGCGCGAGACTTCGGCGGGCGCGATCGCGTTGCACACGAAGCGCGCAGGATCTGGATCGTACGGCACGATATCGATTTTTTCGCCGCGCATTTCCTGCACGACGGCCTGAACGCGCGCGCCCTTCATGCCGACGCAGGCGCCGACGGGGTCGACGTCGCCATCGCGCGACGACACGGCGATCTTGGATCGCGCACCCGGCTCACGCGCGCTCGATTCGATGCGCACGATCTTCTCGACGATTTCTGGCACTTGTTGCTCGAAGAGCTTCTCGAGGAAGCCCTTGTGGGCGCGTGAGACGATGAGCTGCGGGCCGCGGGCGGTGCGGTCGATGTCAACCAACAGGCAGCGGACGTTGTCGCCGACGCGATAGGACTCGCGCGGCACCTGCTCGCGAACCGGCATGATGCCCTCGGCAAGGCCTAGCTCGACGACGATGGCGCCGCGCTCGAAGCGCCGCACCGTGCCAATAACAATCTCGCCTTTGCGGTCTTTGAATTCGGCAAAAACGTTGTCGCGCTCGGCATCGCGCACGCGCTGCATGATCACCTGCTTGGCGGTCTGCGCGGCGATGCGGCCGAACTGCTTGTGGGCCTGCTTGAGATCGATGACATCGCCGAAATCGGCGTCTTGCTTGGCGCCCAGCGCCGAGTCCTCGGCGCGGTAATAGATGCGAAACACCAGCTCGTCGCCGAGTTCGGCGGCGAGGCCCGCCGTGGCGGCTTGCTCGACGGTGATTTCGCGCCCGAGGATTTCGTCGTCTTCGACGACGGCAATGATGAGCGATAAGTCGACGGCGCCCGTCTCGAGGTTGAACTTGGCTTCCATCTCGCGAGCCATGCCAAACGTTCGCTTGGCCGCGGTGAGGATGGCCTGTTCGAGGGCCTCCACGAGCACGGCCTTGTCGATTTTCTTTTCTTTGCCTACGGCATCGAGGATTGCGCTGAGGTTTTCCATTTGTCGCCTCTTCTGTTATTTCCGCGCCGATTCAACGGATTCGGCGCTTGCTTGTTGGTGTGACGGTTTGGCTTTTGCTGGTTTTTGCTGGTGGTTGGCTTTGCCCTGGGCACGCTGCCCCGGGCGCATGACGATGTCCCAATCGGGCATGAACTTGGCGTGGTCGATGTCGGCAATGACCAACGTGAACGCGGTGCCATCGCAGTTGATTGCGACGGCGTCGCCGCCCATAGGCAGGGTGGTGACCCCGGTAACGAGCCCGCGAAAGTTCTTGCGACCGTCGATGGGCTCGTGCAATGAAATCTTGGCCTCGTGGCCAATCACGCGCCGGAAATGCGCGGCCGTACGCAGCGGCCGATCGATGCCGGGCGAAGACACTTCGAGGCTGTACGCCTGCGGGATAAAATCCGCGACGTCGAGCAGCGCGGATACTTCCTTGCTGATGCGTTCGCACGCCGCAAGGTCTACCGTGGCCGAGCCCGGCTCGTATAAATCGGGCAAGGGCCCTTCGATCAAACGATCGATATACAACCGCAAAACCCAGCCACCCATATCCATGGTGAAGCGGGTGTCGACCAATTCATAGCCAGCGGCGGCACAGGCTGGGCCCGCAAGGGCGAGCGTTTTGGCGGCGATGGATTCGACAGACATGATGCGGTGCGCGATTTTGCTAAAATAAAAGGGCGGGCTGTTCAGGCCCACCCTTGCGAGTGACAACGCCGGTTAGCTACCACCGCCGGCAGCCAAGAGCAAGCCTTTCATGGGGTTGCTGGCGGGGTAACCGTGGCCGGCGCAGCTGGACTCGCTGCCTTGCGCTGCGCCGCTTGCGCCTTAAGCTCTTGAAATGCTTTCTCAATATCTTTGTCTGACATATCAGGGGTGATCTCGATGAACCCCTGCCCCCCAGGCTGGGGCGTCACCTGACCGGCTTGGGTCTCCGGCGGCGTCGGCTGCTGCTGTTCGTCGTACCCTGCGACAAATTGGCCAACTGCGTCGGCGCAGGGCTGGCGAAAACGGATGACGACGAACAACAGCATGGCCGTCATGAGGACGCGAAACATGGCCGGCCCCTGCCACCAGGGGCGACGAGGCTGGTCGATAGCCGGTCGAGCGCGGCGGCGTGGCATGAGGCTGCTTAACCGATCAACGCGGCTTGGGCAAGCGGTGACCCTATTTCAGCCAGGACCGCCAACGAGGGCGCGATCGCGGTGACCTCGAGCTCAACCCGTACGCGACCTTGCCAAACATTTCGCACCGGCGTGGCAATGAGGTCGACGAGGGCACCGACCTCAGGAGCCTGAGCGCCCTGGCCAAACGCAATCGCGGTTCGAATGGCGCCCGAGGCATCAGCAAGCTCGAGCTTGAGATGGCTGCCATCCCCAACACGGCGGGCCCCCTTGACGGTTGCAGTCCGCAACACGAGGCGAATCTCTGGATGCTCCGGTCCAAACGGCGCTAAGGCCTCGAGCTCGCCGACGAGCCGCTCGTCGATGTCGCGCAGCGAGACCTCGGCATCACAGGCCATGCGGACGTGGCTGCGTGGCGCAGACGCGACGTAGGTTTCAATGGCGGCGCGTACCTGATCAATATGTTGCGGCTCAACCGTAAAACCGGCCGCGGCGCGATGACCGCCAAAGCGCGTCAGCCACGGCGCGGCGGCCACCAGCGCCTCATAGACGTCAACGCCGCCGGCCGAACGCGCCGACCCACGCCCAACACCCGCTTCATCGATCGCGATCACAAACGCCGGTTTGCCGTAGGCATCGACCAGCTTCGCGGCGACGATGCCGACCACGCCGTGCTGCCACCCGCTGCCGGCGACGACGAGCGAGGCCGCCTCTGCGTATGCCGCCGCGTGAGTTTTGGCCTGCCCTTCCACCGCGTCTTGCCAGCTTCGCCGCAAGACATTCGCCGCTTCGAGTTCACCGGCGAGCGCGGTCGCGGCCACAAGGTCGGTTGCGAGCATTAACTCGAGTGACGCTCTCGCCGAGCCAATACGGCCTGGCGCGTTGATGCGCGGCGCCAACTTGAACGCGACTTGCTTCGAGGTCACCGCGCCACCTGGCGTTAGGCCTGCCGCCTGCATGAGCACCGCCAGTCCAGGGCGCTGGCCCCGCGCCAGCGTTGCCAGGCCAAGCGAGGTCAGCACGCGGTTCTCGCCGACCATTGGCACCAAATCGGCGATGGTGCCGATGGCGACGAGGTCGAGCCACTCGCGGACATCGGGCAATGATCGCCCTGCAAAGGCAGACTCGTCGCGCAAGGCAGTGCGCAGTGCCGCCATCACGTAGAACGCCAGACCAACCGACGCGAGGCCGGTAAACGGAAAGGTTGAGTCGAGGCGCCGCGGGTTGACCAAGGCATAACTTGGATGCGCCTCGTCGGCAGGTGGCACCGTATGGTGATCGATAATAATGACGTCGACCCCAGCGGCGGCGGCGAGCTGCAGCGCCTCATGATCGCTGGTGCCGCAATCGGTGGCGACCACGACCTTGCAACCGGCATCAAGCAGCGCCTGCATTGCGGCCACGCTTAGGCCATAGCCCATATCGCGCGCCGCGACGTCGACGATGACGTCGGCGTCGAGTTGGCGCAAAAACCCGGCGACCAACGCGCTCGAGGTTACGCCATCGACATCGTAGTCGCCAAACACGCCGACGCGCTCTTGCGCAAGGACGGCCTGGCGCAGCCGCGACACGGCGCGCTCAAAATCCGGCAGGCCCTCGGGACGGCGCAGCTGGCCTAGCCGCGGCGACATGAAGGCCGCGAGCGTGGCATCGTCATCAAGGCCACGGGCGACCAAGATCTTGGCGGTCGCGGCGGTGACGCGCAACGTATCGCGCACCTTGGCCACGGCGTTTGGATCGACAGACGGCGCAGTGAACACGCCTGCTTGCTAGCACGCCACCCTGACGCAGCGCGTGCCGTTGGAGATCGGCTCCGCGCGGTCTTTAGGCTTCGGCGAGCGTGCGGCCAGTCGATTTGGCCGACGCGCCGCCGTAGAAGCGCTTGGAGATCCACAGGAACAGTGGCGTCGCCATAAAGATGGTCGAATACGTGCCCGAGATAACGCCAATGTTCATGGCGAAGGCAAAGTTGCGCACCAAGCCGTCGCCGACGATATTGAGCACGAGCGTAACCGTAAACAGCGTCACCGACGTCAGGATGGTGCGCGACAGCGTTTCGTTGATTGAGAGGTCGATGATGCGCTCGAGTTTTTTGTCGGGATGCTTGTCGATGTTCTCGCGAATGCGGTCGAAGATGACAACCGTATCGTTGGTTGAGTAACCGATGACGGTGAGCAGCGCGGCGACGCTGGTGAGCGACACCTCGGTCCAGGTTAGCGCAAAGACCCCGATCACCATGACGGCGTCGTGCAGCGTGGCGAAGATGGCGCCCGGCGCGTAGCGGATATCGAAGCGAAACGCCAGGTAGAGCGTGATGAGCAAGAACGCGTAGAATAGCGACTTGATGGCATCATCGCGCAGCTTGTCGCCAGCCTTGGCACCGACCCCGTAGGACTGCATCACCTGGACATCGACGTTGCCCATGGCCTGCTCGATGGCTAGCTCGTACTGGCGCGCGATGCCCTGCACCGCCAAGGCTGCCTTGTATTCGCCGGTTACGTCGTCGAGCTTGTGGAATTCCTTGACCTCACCACCCCACGGCTTCATCTCGAGTTTCACGCTCGCGAGCGCGGCCCCAGCGGCCGCTTCCTCGATTGGCGCCTTGGAGTAGACAAACAACCTATCGCCGGACCATGAGCTGCGCGTGATCTGCGACGACGCGAGGGCGGTGCCGATGGCGGCGATGGCCTGCGCCTGCGTCTCCGGCGCAACCGCGCCAAAGCGTGGTGTCCGCACGACGACGCCCTTGACCTTGACGTCGCCTTGCGGCGTCTGCTCGGTCCACGTCATGTCGGTGATATCAAATGAGCTGTCGACGGTCTTAATCGCGCTGCGCACCTCGCCTAGGTCTGGCGAAAAATAGGCGCCTGGATTGGCCTTGTCTTTAAAGGCATAGACCATCTCGGTGCCACCGGAAAAATCGATGGTCCAGTTGAGATACTGACCCCGCGCCGACTTGTTGTAAAAAAGCAACGCGATAAGCGCCGCGATCACGAGGAGCGAAATGCTCACCCACGTCCGCGCATGCTTGACGAATTGAAAGTTAGTGCCAGGTCGCAGCAGATAGCGAAAGTTAAATTTGCTTGGGCTAGACATCGCTATGGCTCCTTAGATCGAAATCTCGGCAGGGTTGCTCTTCTTCGCGAGATACCAGTCGAAGAACAGACGTGAAACCCAGGTGGTGGTGAACAGTGACGTCGCGATGCCGACGAGCAACATGACCGCGAACCCCTTAATTGGGCCCGAGCCAAAGCTGTAGAGGACAAAGCCGGCGGCGGCGCTGGTGAGTTGGCCGTCGAGGATGGCGGAGAAGGCGCGCGAGAAGCCGGCATCGACCGCGCCACGCACGGACTTGCCTTCCAAGAGTTCATCGCGAATCCGCTCGTAGATCAGAATATTGCCGTCGACCGCCATGCCGATCGTGAGCACCAAGGCGGCTATCCCGGGCAGGGTCAGCGTGGCGCCAAAGGCGGCCATGGCCGACAGCATCATGAAGACGTTGAGGAAGACGACGACGATCGAGATCCAGCCGCTGAAGCGGTAGTAGTAGACCATGATGCCGATCACGAGCAGGATGCCAAGCCCGAACGACAGCTTGGCCTTCTCCACGGCGTCGCTGCCTAGGGTTGGGCCGAACTCTGAGAATGACTCTTCTTTGAGTGGCGCGGCGAGGGAGCCCGTCTTGAGCACGACGACCAGGCCGTTGGCCTCGGCCATGCGCTCATCTGGGGTGCCCGAGCCGACGCTAATTGAGGCCTGCGTCGAGATGCGCTGCTGAATCTGCGGCGCGGAACGCACGCGGCCGTCAAGCACGATGGCCATCAGGCGGCCGACGTTGCTGCCCGTGGTATCGGCAAAGAGCCGCTGGCCCATGCGATTGAACTGGACGATAACCTCGGGTTGGTTGGTTTGCGGATCAAACGAGGCCGCGGCATCAGACACCGACGAGCCGGTGAGCCTGACGTTGCTTTCCATGTAGATCGTGCGCCAGGTTTCTTTGCCGGCCGCGCTCTGTAGCTCAAAGCCTAAGGTGCGGTCGTCCGGGACTGCAAACGATGGGTCAGCGGCGGCGAGGCCGGCGACATAGCGCTCGATCACCATGCGGCCGGTGATGTTGCACAGGACGAGGCCATTTTTGATGATATAGGCGTTGGTCGCCGGATCGCGCTCGCACTTGAGCTCTTGCTCCCTGGCCTGCTCGACCGCGACTGATTCCTTGCGATCTTCGGCGGTAAAGGACACCGAGTTTACCGTCTGGCCGTTGGCGTCGGAGCGCTCGGAGAAGAAGCCCTTGATGCCTGCGGCGGCCGCGGTGGGTTCTGTCGGCACGCCTGCGGCGCGGTCGACAATGTTGAGATGCTGGTAGAGCTTGAGCAGAAACGGCCCGTTTTCGTCGACAATGCGAAACTCGAGCTTGGCGGTGCGCGCGATGGTCTCGCGCACGCTCGCGACTTTTTCTTTGGCGAGGCCCGGTAGCTCGACGATGATGTCGTCGCCCTTGGCGACCACGTTAGGCTCGGCGAGGCCATTGGCGTCGATCCGCTCGCGGATGGTTTCCACCGCGTGCGTTAGCGCCGCCTTGCGCGTGCGCTCGGCGAATTCGACCGAGACGCGAAAGCAAACCTGCGTCATGCCTTCAGCCGCCATGGTGCAAGGTGTCTCAACGATGGCCGAGGAATACTCGGCGGCAGCGAAGCGGGCAACCACTTCGTCTTTGAGGGCCGCGTCGGCAAACCTCGCATTGACGACGCCAATCTGGGTTTGCGGGGTGGTGAGCGCCACCTTGCCTGCCGTGCGTTCGCTCTCGGCAAACGCTTCGTCAAGGTTGCGCTTGATCTCCGCGGCCTTGTCACGCACCGCCTCGTTGAGATCGATCGAGTAAACAAATTGCACGCCGCCGCGCAAATCGCTGCCGAGGTTGAAGCGCTTGTCAAAGATGGCGCGCACCCAGCTCGGGAGATTCTCGGGGCCAACCAGGGACGGCAGCAACGTGAGGCCGCAGAGCGCCACGATTATCGCCAAACCTATCGAACGAAATTTGAGACTTCGATCCATAATTCCTCAATCAATACGCCGCGAAATAGCGGCCACGCAGTCAGACAAACCCACCAGTATGGGCGGCGGAACTTACCGAAAGCGGTCCCGCGCGACTACCTTATGGGGCACGAATATCGGGCCTACTTGGGCCTTGCAAAGAATTTAGGCGCTGGCGGATTCAGAGCCGGTGGCGTCGGCAGGCTTGCGGCCCGAGGCTTCGGCCTTCTTACCTAGGCCGTCCCACTTGGCGTCGACGTACGAGCGATGCAGGCGCGCCTTAGCTTTGTCTTGGAATTCCAAGACGATAACCTCGTCGGATTCGACCGAGACGATCTTGCCAATGAGGCCGCCGCGGGTGACGACTTCTTCGCCTTTGCCGAGCTTGGCGAGCATGGCTTGGTGCTCTTTTTGCTTCTTAACCTGTGGGCGGATCATGAGGAAGTAGAAGATGCCGAACATGACGGCCATCATTAGAAGTGGGCTAGCTGCTTGCATGGCCGGCGGGGTACCACCGGCCTGGACTTGGCGCAAGGGGATTTCCGCGAAGCCAGTTCAGTTAGGTAGCCGGGACACCGTCACGCAAGATCCCGGCACGCAGCCCCGCCATGTGGCGCGCGTAGTAGGTGAGGTTGTGCAGCGTGGCAAAGCGCGCGTAGGTGAGCTCTTTGGCCCGATACAAATGCCGCAGATAGCCGCGAGAAATGGTCTGGCAGCCCTCGCAAGGACAGCCCTCTTCCACCGGGCCGGTGTCATCTTTGTATTTCGCGTTGGCGATAAGCACTTTGCCGGTGGCGGTAAATAGGCAGCCGTTGCGCGCGTTGCGAGTTGGCATCACGCAATCGAACATATCGACGCCGGCGGCGACCCCGGCCGAGAGATCGGCCGGCGTGCCGACGCCCATGAGGTAACGCGGCTTGTTCGCCGGCATGACATGCGCGAAGCCATCGAGCGTGCGGTACATGTCGGGGATCGGCTCGCCGACTGAGAGGCCGCCGATGGCAAAGCCGTCAAATGGCATCGCGGCAAGCTCGGCAAGATGTGCGACGCGTCGCGCGACATCGGTGCCGCCCTGCACGATGCCAAACAGCGCCTGCCCTGCCGGCCTTGCGACTTGCAGGCAGCGCGCGGCCCACGCGGTGGTGCGGCGCATAGCCAGATCGTGCACCCGCGCGTCGGCATCGCCGGCGGGACATTGATCAAACGCCATCGCGATATCGGAGCCGAGGATGCCTTGAATTTCGAGGGAACGCTCGGGCGTGAGGCGATGGCGCGAACCGTCGATGTGGCTTTGAAAGGTCACGCCGTCGTCGTCGATCTTGTTAATGCCGGCGAGGCTAAACACTTGGAAGCCGCCCGAGTCAGTGAGAATCGGACGGTCCCAAGCCGCAAAGCGATGCAGGCCGCCAAAGCGCTGCATAATCTCCAGCCCGGGTCGTAGATACAAATGATACGTGTTGCCGAGAATGATCTTGGCATCGACGCTGCCGCTTGGCGCCGGGGCCGATAGCTCGCGCGCCGTCATGGCCTTGACGACGCCTTGTGTGCCTACGGGCATAAACACGGGCGTTGGGATGCTGCCACGCGGCGTGTGCAAGATGCCGGCGCGCGCGTGGCCGTGGGTGGCGAGCAGCTCAAACGAAAAACCGGGGGTGGTTAGCGGCGTGACGATCGACATGTCATTCCTAGGCGCCACTAGCTGGGGGCATGAGCGTTGCCAAGGCGGCTTCCGCAACGCCGTACGGATCGTCGCGATGCGCGGCGAGGCGTGCGGTTGCTTCGGCGATGGTGCCTTGCTCGGCAAAGAGCTGTTCGACGCGCTGGGCGAGGCCGGCGCGGATGAGCTCGCGCACGTGGGCCAGGGCGTGTTGCGCGGCCCGTTGCTCGCGGCGCGCGGGCGAGGCGTTTTGTAAGTCGCGATGCGCGTCGATCGCGGCGGCGAGTTGCGCCACGCCGGAGCCTTCGCTTAGGCCTTTGGAGGCAATGGTCTTGATAATTTCCACATCCTTGCGTTCGCCTGGCGCGCGCAGATCGAGCATGTGCAAGAGGTCGCGCTCGGTGCGTTCGGCGCCTTCGCGATCAGCCTTATTGATCGCCAGCACGTCGGCAATTTCCAGAATGCCGGCCTTGATGGCCTGGATGTCATCGCCCAGGCCCGGCACGGTGACCACCACCGAGGTGTGGGCCGCGCGCATGACGTCGACCTCGTCCTGGCCAACGCCGACGGTTTCGATCAGGATGCGATCGTACTTCATGGCGTCGAGCACGACCGCGACGTCGAAGGTGGCGCGCGACAACCCGCCCATGTGGCCGCGCGTCGCGAGGCTGCGAATAAACACGCCCGCGTCGAGGGCGTGGCGGTTCATGCGGATGCGATCGCCGAGGATCGCGCCGCCGGTAAACGGCGAGGTTGGATCGACCGCGATGACCGCGACGCGCTCGCCGCGCGCGCGATAAAAACTAATGAGGGCGTCGACCACGGTGGACTTGCCCGCGCCAGGATTGCCGGTGATGCCAACGATGTAGGCGCCGCTGCTGGCGCGATAGAGCTGCTTGAGCGCCGCCGTGACGTGCGGCTGGCGATCGTCGATATCGCGCATGAGGCGCGAGGCGACCCGCACGTTGCCGGCGAGGATATCGGCGACGAGGCTGTCTATGGTCCTGGGCGCGGCGACGTCACTCACTTGGCGACGCCCCCCGTGACAAGCCACTGCAAGGCTTGCACCTCGCTGGTTGCGACAAACGCGTGGCTCACGCCCGCGGGAATTTGCACGACATGAAATGGGCCGATGTCCTGCGTCACCTTGCCGACGGTGAGCTGCCCGGTGCCCTGTTGCAGATAGAGCAATTCGGTCACGCCGGGTGCATTGACATGGGATTCGATTTTCTTGCCCGCGGGCAAACGGAGCACGGCGATGTCAAAGGGCGCGTGGTCGGGGTCGCCCACACGAACGTGGCGAATGGGCGTTTCCTTTTTTGGTGCGCTTGCAAACGTCCGCGACGGCATGGCGCCGGCGCGCAAGGTGCCTTCGATGCCGCCGGGCGCCAGCACGACGGCAAACGACGCGGCCTTGTCGGCGACAAAGCGACGAAACTCTCCTGGCGCAAGCAATACGACGTCGCCTGCGCCAAGCGACCTTTTGTGGCCGCCGACGACGAACTGTCCCGGGGTAAGCGCGACCCAGGCCTCGTGGCGATCGGCCATGCCCCACCCCGTGTCGCCCTTTGCGTCCAAGGTCACCTCGACCATGGTTGCGGCGCGCTGCCCACTATTTTTGGCGTCGAGCAGCGTCGCGATGCCCATGACGGCGCCTTGTTTGCTTCCGACAAAGCGGCGGTCGACGGCGTACTGGCCTGAGGGCGCGGCAAACGCAAACGGGAGGTCAAACGCCGCGCCGCGCATGGTCGCCGTCCATGGATAGGCTCGCACGACCGCCATGACGCAAGCGGAAAGCGTTTTGTCCTTGGTGGTGTCCGCCCCAATATCTACTTCGGGCACCTTGGAAAATGGAAAGCCAGGTTTGCCAATTGGCCATTGTAACCGCAACGTCAGCTCGCCGCGCAGTTGATAGTCGTCGGCGGCCGCCGCGGCCCAGCATTGATGGACAATGGGCCGCAATTGATTGACCGCCAACTCGAGGGCGACGAGCTGATCTTCGCTGCGCGCCTCGACGTCTTTGGCGGTATCGCTCGGGCGCAGATCGGCCGATGGGTCGACGGCGGTCTGCGCTTGTGAACGCGGCGTGCCGGCGCGACCGCCGCATGCGGCGACCGCGAGCGCCACGCCTAGCGACAACAGCGAAACATTGCAGGGCTGCCTCATGGGGAGGCCTCTACGCCGGCAGCCGCGGCCGTAGCTCGGTCTCGACCCATGTTGTGATCTCTTGCGTGCTCGCACCTGGCGTAAAAATCTTAGCGATGCCAAGCGCATGCAACGCCACAATGTCGGCCTTGGGAATGATACCACCGCCAAAGACGCAGACATCCCCTAGGCCCTTGGCGCGTAAGGCTTCGAGCACCGCGGGGAAAAGCGTCATGTGCGCACCCGACATAATCGAAAGCCCCACCGCATCGACGGCTTCTTGCATCGCGGTGGCGGCAATCATTTCGGGCGTTTGATGCAGCCCGGTGTAGACCACTTCATAGCCCGAGTCGGCCAAGGCGCGCGCGACGACTTTCGCGCCGCGGTCGTGGCCGTCTAGCCCCGGCTTGGCCACCAAAATGCGAATCTTGCGAGAATTGGCCGCGCCGGGCGTCACAGGCGTTTCGCTGCTCATGGGGCCTTATACCACGCTTGCTTCGGCCAAGAGCTGGCGCGCAATCACGATGCGCTGAATCTCGCTGGTGCCTTCATAGATGCGGGTGACGCGCACGTCGCGACAGGCCCGCTCCACCTCGTAGTCGCGCGTGTAGCCGTAGCCGCCGTGAACTTGCAGCGCGACGTCGCAAATGCGGCCCGCGCTTTCGGTGGCAAAGAGCTTGGCCATGGCCGCATCCTTGCTGAACGGCTGCCCCGCCGACTTTTTGCTGGCGGCGAGCATGACCATCCAGTGCGCCGCCTCAAGCTCGGTCGCCGCATCCGCCAGCATTTCAATGATGGCGCCATGGCGAATAATCGGCACGCCGAATTGCTGACGCTCGGTGGCATACACGGTCGCGCGACGCAGCGCTGCGCGCGCGATACCCACGGCTTGCGCGGCGATGCCGATGCGCCCGCCATCGAGCGCCATCATGGCGAGCTTGAAGCCGTCGCCGAGCTTGCCGAGCAGCGCGTCGTCACCCACGACCACGCCGTCGAGCGCGAGCGGCACAGTTGTCGAGCCATGCAGGCCCATCTTATCTTCGGGCTTGCCGGCCGAAAGCCCCGGCGTGCCGCCTCGCACCAGGAACGCCGAAATGCCGCGCGCGCCCGCAGCCGGATCGGTGACGGCCCACACCACAAACAGGCCCGCGCGATCGCCGCTGGTAATCCACTGCTTGGTGCCATTGATGACCCAGGCGTCGCCTTGGCGCACCGCCGTGGTTTTCATGCTTGCAGGGTCTGAGCCCGCGTGGGCTTCTGATAAGGCAAACGCGCCTACGCAATATCCGCCACTGACGATCTTGGTGACGTGCGCTTGCTTTTGCGCCTCGGTGCCAACCGCGGCGATGAGCTCGGCGACCATGTTGGTGACGCCAATGGCGACCGACACCGCCGCGTCGGCGGCCGCGAGCTCCTGCATGGTGAGCGCGTAGGCGATGGCACACGCGCCGGTGCCGCCGTAGGCCTCCGGCACCGCAACGCCGAGCAGGCCTAGCTCGGCCGCCTGCGCCAACTCAGCCACGGGAAACGTGCTGTGGATGTCGCGCTCGATGGCGCGCGGCGCGAGTTTCTGCTGGGCAAATTGACGGGCCGTTGCTTGTACGAGCTGCTGGGTTTCCGAAAGTTCAAATTGCATACGGGCTCCTCACATGGCGCCGGCTCACGGCGCGGCGGTAAATTCTACTTTGCTGGTGTAACCGCGATTGGCGGTGATCACCCACGCGGCGATTTCCGTGGCGGCACAGTCCGCCCACGTGGCATCAATCGGTTGCGCGCGGGAAAACCCAACCGACAAGACCTGCCCACGACCGCCAACGTAGGCGGTCGCCGTCACGTCGCTTTGGTCACCCCAGGTTTTTCCCAGCTTGATGAGCCCTAGGATGAGCGCGCCGCGCACGCGCAACGGATCAAGTGTTAGCGGCCGCTTGACGGCGGGAATTTCCATCGGCAGCGCGACCGTTGCCGGACCTCCTTTGGGCTTGGGGAATGACAGCTGCGACGCCAAGGTGAGGATGCATGTCTCCGCCGCCCACGAGCCTAGCGTGCTCTTGCGCAAGATCGCCGTGGTCACCTCGCCGGTAGGTGCGACCTCCCACTGCAGTTCAATGTCGCCACCCAGCCAGGGCGCCTCGTACGCTTGGGCGTAGACACACGCGGTGATCGATTTGACGTGCGGCTCCACGGTCTCGAGCACTTGCTCCGAAGACAATGTGCCGACGCCAGAGATGACTTCGAACTCTTCTTCCGACGGCGACGCCTCATAGGGTGCCTGCGCTGGGCCCCGATCGGCGACGGGCGCGGGTGCGGCGACGCGCGCCGGCTTGCCGCAGCCGCCAAAAGCAAAAATAATCACTGCGATTGCGCCAGGCCTGTTCATATCGTTCCTTACACGCCTGCGAAGTAATAGGTTTGTGAGAACTCGACATCCCGCGGCAGGGCCTCGAATTGCAAGCCTTCGATAAATTCGATGAGACAGGTCTCGAGCAGCTTCGACGTGCCGGCGCCGCTGATCACCTTTGATGTGTGCGCCTTGCCGGCCGTGCCGACCATGAACGACAACGAGATTTTGACACTTTGCGAGGGCTTAAGCTCGCCCGCGTCTTGCGCCGCTTGCACGCAGCGCGAGGTCGAGAAACGTTTGCGCGCCAGCAGCGTGTTGACGGCCTCGAGCTTCTCGGGCGCGATGAGTTCGTCCGCTGACGCTGGCGTTGGTTCAGCCTCTGTCGCGACCTCACCGACCGGCGCCTTGGCCGCGGGCTTGCCGCAAGCCAGCGCCAGCGACGCGACCGCGCCTACGACGAAGGCTTTGACGCCGTTCATGGCGTCACCTCTTTGGCCAGCTGCGCCGCGATGACGATGCGCTGGATTTCGCTGGTGCCCTCGTAAATTTCCGTGATCTTGGCATCGCGAAAATGTCGTTCCACGGGATACTCGGTGACAAAGCCGTTGCCGCCAAAGATTTGCACCGCCTCGCGCGCGGCATCATTGGCGATCTTGGAGGCGTAGAGCTTGGCCATCGCCGCCTCCTTGGTAAACGGCTGCTTTTTGTCTTTCAGCCACGCCGCGCGCCACGTGAGCAGCCGCGCCGCGGCGAGTTCGGTGCCCATGTCGGCTAGCTTAAAGCCGATGGCCTGGTGCTGGCCAATCGCCTTGCCAAACGTGCGCCGCGTGGTCGCATAGCCCAGCGAGTCATCGAGGCATGCGCGCGCGATGCCTAGGGCCTGCGCCGCAATGCCGATGCGTCCGCCATCGAGCGTCGACATGGCGACCTTAAAGCCGCCGCCAACCTCGCCAAGCAGATTTGCGTTGGGCAGCCGCACGTCGTCGAGAAAAATTTGCGACGACTTCGAGCCGCGGATGCCGAGCTTGTCATCAGGTGGGCCGCATCGCACGCCTTTGGCGTCCATGGGCAAGATAAAGGCGGTGATGCCCTTATGGCCCTGCGCCTTGTCATTCATCGCAAACAACACGCAGATGTCGGCGACCGGGCCGTTGGTAATCCAATTTTTGGTCCCCGAGATGATCCAACCATCGCCATCGCGCTCGGCCGTGGTGCGCTGCGCAGCGGCATCACTGCCGGCTTCGGGTTCAGAGAGCGCAAAGCAGCCGAGCAGCCCTCCCGACGCCAGCGGCGTGAGATAGGTCGCCTTTTGCGCCGGCGTGCCGAAACGCAAGATGGGATCACACACCAGCGAGTTGTTGACGCTCATGATGACGCCAGTAGAGGCACAGGCGGCCGAGATTTCCTCCATCGCCAGCGCGTAGCTAAGTGTATCGAGCCCAGCGCCGCCAAATTCTTCGGGCACCGCCATGCCCATGAAACCGAGTTCCGCCATCGCGGCGACAAGTTCTTTGGGATGGCGATGATTGCGATCGATCTCCGCGGCTTTGGGCGCGACCTCGGCACGCGCAAACTGCCGCGCGGTCGCCTGCGCCATGGCTTGATCTTCGGTCAGGGTAAACTGCATAGGCGCTCCTTACGACCCGGTGTAGGCGGGCACGCGTTTCTCGAGAAACGCCGCCATGCCCTCGCGTTGATCGCGACTGGAAAACAAATGGCCAAAGGCCTGCGTCTCGACGCGCAGGCCTTCGTCGAGCGCCATCGATTGGCCGCTATCGAGCACGCGCTTGCAGGCCGCGACGGCCAGTGGCGCATTGAGCGCGATGCGGGCGGCGAGCGCGTCCGCGGCCGTGCGCAGCTCGCTGTCGGGCACCAACGCATCGACGAGGCCGATGCGCAACGCCTCTTCGGCGGTGATGACGTCGCCGGTGAGGCAGAGTTCCTTGGCCTTGGCGAGGCCAACGCGGCGAAGCAGGCGCTGCGTGCCGCCAAAGCCAGGAATCACGCCGAGCTTGACCTCGGGTTGGCCGAATTTGGCAGCGGGCGTGGCATAGATAAAGTCACAAGCCAGCGCCAGCTCGCAGCCGCCGCCGAGCGCGACGCCATGCACGAGCGCGACATAGGGCACGCGCGAGCGCTCGATGGCCTTGCCGAGCTGACTGCCGCGTTGCGAAAACGCCTGCGCCTGCTCGCTATTCATGGCGGCCATCTCTGCGATATCCGCGCCCGCGACGAAGGCCTTGGGCCCCGCGCCAGCCAAGGCGACGACGCGCACGGCTGGGTTAGCTTCGAGCTCGATCACGCCGGCTTCAAGTTCGGCGAGCACGGCGGCAGACAGCGCGTTGCGTTGCGCGGGCCGATTGATCGTTAGCACGCCAAGCGGCCCATGAACCTCAACCAAGATATTGGCGTATGACATAGCCATGGGTTTATAGCCCATGGCCGCCTTTTTGGGGACCGCAGGGGGTGCTTCAGCCGATTTTCTGGCCGTTTTCGTCGTAGCGGTAGAAGCCGCGGCCGGCCTTTTTGCCGACCCATCCCGCGGCGACGTACTGCCGCAGCAACGGACACGCGCGATACTTGGTGTCGCCGAGTTCGTGATGCAGCACCTCGGCGATCGCGAGCACCGTATCGAGGCCGATGAGGTCGGCGAGCTCGAGCGGCCCCATCGGGTGATTGAGGCCCAGGCGCGCACCGGTATCGATGTCAGCGGCGCTGCCGAGGCCCTCGTACAAGCCAAAGCACGCCTCGTTGATGAGCGGAATCAGCACGCGGTTGACGATGAAGCCGGGGATGTCGCGCGCCGAAATGGAGGTCTTGCCGAAGCGGGCCGCGAGCGCCTCCGTGGTGTGAAACGTCGCGTCGCTGGTTGGCAAGCCGCGGACGATTTCGACTAATTTCATCAGTGGCACCGGGTTCATGAAATGCATGCCGATGACGCGGTCGGCCCGGCCTGACGCCGCGGCCAATTTAGTGATCGAAATCGATGAGGTGTTTGACGCCAAGATGGCTTCGGGGCGCACCAACCGGCCAAGGCTGGCAAATATTTCGAGCTTGAGCGCTTCGTTTTCGGGTGCGGCCTCAATGACGAAGTCGCAGGCCGACAGCGAGCTGTGGCCCTGCCCCGCGGTCACGCGCGCCGTGGCGGCGCTGGCAAGCTCCGCCGTGAGTTTGCCTTTTTCAACCAGGCGCGCCAGCGTCTTGCCGAGCTTGCTCACCGCGGCCTGCGCCAACTCCGGTGAGATATCAACCATGATGACGTCAAGCCCGGCCTGCGCCGCAACCTGCGCGATGCCCTGCCCCATCTGGCCGGTGCCGACGACGCCGAGCTTGCTGATTTGCGCGCTCACGGGCGCTCCACAAGTAGCGCGATGCCTTCGCCGCCGCCGATGCAAAGCGAGGCGCCACCGCGCTTCACCCCGCGTTGCGCCATCGCCGATAGCAGGGTCACCAAGATGCGCGCGCCGGAGGCGCCGATGGGGTGCCCGAGCGCGACCGCGCCGCCCCAGACGTTGACTTTGGCCGGGTCGAGCGCAAGCATCTGATTGTTGATCAGCGACACAACCGCGAAGGCTTCGTTGATTTCCCACAGGTCGACCGAGGCGGCGTCCCAGCCTGCCTTGGTCAGCGCAGACTTAATCGCCGCGGCCGGCGCCGTGGTGAACCATTCGGGCGCTTGCGCGTGGTAACCCGACGCGACGATTTTTGCCAGCACGGGCAGCCCGCGGCGCGCCGCCTCCTGCGCCGACATCAAGACCAAGGCCGCCGCGCCATCGTTAAGCGACGACGCATTGCCGGCGGTGATGGTGCCGTCTTTGGCGAACGCGGGGCGCAAGCCCGGGAGCTTTTCGATGTTGCCGCGACCAGGCTCCTCGTCGAGAACTACCTCGACCTCGCCGGCCTTGCTGGCAATGGCGACCGGCACGATCTCACCGGCAAACCGCCCATCTTTTTGCGCGGCGAGCGCGCGGCGATAGCTCTCGGCCGCGAATTCGTCTTGCGCCTGGCGCGTGATGTTGTGCTCTTTGGCGCACAGCTCGCCGCAATTTCCCATGTGCTGATTGTTGTACGGATCCCACAGGCCATCGTGCACCATGGAATCGACCGCCTGAAAATTTCCCATCTTAAAGCCACTGCGCGCGCCGGCCACGAGGTGCGGCGCGTTCGACATCGACTCCATGCCGCCCGCAATGGCAACCGCAACATCGCCGAGCGCGATCGCGCGCGCCGCCGAGATCACGGCTTCGAGACCCGAGCCGCACACCTTGTTGACCGTCACCGCCGGCGTGCTTTGCGCCAAGCCTGCCTTGATCAACGCTTGCCGCGCGGGTGCCTGTCCCAGGCCGGCTTGCAGCACCGAACCCATATGCACAAGGCCAACCTCAGCGGCCGCGAGCTTCGCGCGCGCCGCGGCACCCTTGATCGCCGCGGCGCCGAGCGTTGGCGCGGTGGCAGTCGTCAAGGCACCCAAAAACGAGCCAATCGCGGTTCGCGCGGCGGCAACAATTACGACGTCATTCATAGGGTCTGGATACCCCCGAACCCGGGTGGCGTCAAC
The DNA here is from genome assembly GCA_016716835.1 of Myxococcales bacterium. Lineage (NCBI taxonomy): Bacteria > Pseudomonadati > Myxococcota > Myxococcia > Myxococcales > Myxococcales bacterium. Next base: position 1,142,840 of record JADJUW010000001.1, read on the forward strand.
CGCGCCGAGGTCAGCCGAATTGGCGGGCGCGGGCGACAATGCCAGGCAGCACCTCCATCACGCGGCGAACGTCATCTTGCGTCGTGCCAGGCCCGAGGCTAAAGCGCACGGCCGCGCGCGCCATCGCGTCATCCTGACCCATGGCGAGTAAAACCGGCGACGGCTTGACGGAGCCCGAGGTGCACGCCGCCCCGTTGGAGACCGCGATGCCCGCGACATCAAGCGCCATCGCGATCGCGTCGCCGCGCGCACCGTCAAAGCGAACGTTGACGGTGTTGCCAATCCGCTCGGCATGCCCACCGTTAATGTGGGCGCCGGCGATGGCACGAGCAGAGGCCTCCAGCGACGCGGCGACCGCGCTGATTTCCCCTGCCAGAGCCAAACGCGCCGGGACGCACTTCGCGGCAGCGGCCATGCCCGCAATGCCCGCGAGATTCTCGGTGCCGGGCCTGCGCTGTCGCTCTTGGTTGCCGCCTGGCATCACCGCTGCCAGAGGCCAGCCAGCTTTTACCCACAGCGCGCCGACGCCCTTGGGCCCGCCAAACTTGTGCGCCGAGATAGACGCGGCATCGGCCACGGCAACGACCTCGCTCAAGGCGCGCTTGCCCGCCCACTGCACCGCGTCGACAAACAGCGGCGAATCGCCCGCCCAGGCACGCACCTGCGCCAACGGTTGCACCACGCCCGTTTCGTGATTCGCCGCCGAGATCGCAACCAAGGCGGCGCGCGCCGCCGCAAAGGGTTGCAAGCGGCCCGCCTCATCCACGGGCAGCGTTTGCACCTGGAAGCCCTCCAGCGCGAGTTGGGCTAGGGCGCCCCGCACCGCTGGATGCACGGTCGCGCAGACAAGCACCAGCGACGCCGCGCCGCGATCGCGCGCACAACGCGCGAGCCCAATCGCGCCGAGCGCAATGGCCTCGGTCCCACCGCTGGTAAAGACGACCTCATCCGACGTGGCGTCGAGAAGCTGCGCAACCTGCGCGCGGCTGTGCTCGACGAGCTGCCTAGTCGCGCGTCCCTCAGCATGGATCGAGGAGGGATTGCCGAGCTGAGAGGTGGCCGCGAGGACGGCGGTGACCACCTCGGGCAAGACGGGCGCGCTCGCATTGTAGTCCAAATAGATCCGCATGGCCCAGCGCCTAATTATGACCAATAAGCTGGTAATTGCTAGTCACGCCCGCGCTCCTTACCGGCTATAACTAGCCAGAGGCCTACCGCGTGGGACACGAGCTAACAGACTGGCTATGCGCGATCGACGCCATCGCGGCGCCGAGCATCGCCGATGCGCGCCGCCTGCGCCAACGCGATGGCGGCAGCCTGCTCGAGGCCTTGGTAAGGCTTGGCGCGATTTCCGATCAATCGTTGACCTTGCTGCTGCGCGAGCGCTTGCGGCTGCCAATCGTGGCACCGGCCATGCTCGCTGATATTGCAGGAGATGCGCTAGCGGCGCTGCCCGCCGATATGGCCGTGGAGTTTCGCGTCATGCCGCTTGCCATCGACGGCGAGGGCAACTTGGTCGTGGCGTTTTCAGACCCGTCCGATAACGCGGCGCTGGAGGAAATCTCGTTCTTTACCGGCCGTCATGTCATGCGCACCATCGCGATGCAGGCACAAATTGCGTGGTGCCTGGCAAAATACTATGGCGTGGTGACGCCCTTGGCCGAGCCGCTCCTCGTGCCCGCGGATCCCAGCAGCGTCAACATGGCGGCGACGCCTCGGGCGACCGTCTCGTCGACGAACCCCGCACCGCAGACCGTGCAGCCGCTCGTGTTGCCCAAAAAGCGCGCCCCCCGCATTACCGAAGAACTCATCGACGCGACGCGCCGACCGGCCGCGGGCGGCGATGCCGATCTAAGCGCCGGCGTCTCGACCACCCGCCTCGCGGTCGCTACCGACGTCGCCAATAGCCCGACCGAGCTGGCACCTCGCACCGGCGAGATCCACGCGGTGAGTCCACGCATACGCCGGCTGACCGACTTGCCGCCGGTCATGATCGACTTGCAGCAGCTTGGATCCGCGTCGCCCGTCCCGGCCGTTGTCATCGACGACCCCGAGCCAAGCGCGCCGCCACCGGTAAGCCGCACGCGCGCGCGCAGCGACACCGTTGTCGGCTACGACACCGCCCAGGCCATCGCACGCGCCACCGTTGCGGTTACCAAGCATCTAACGCGCGACCTTGCGAGTGCGTCGCGTGCCATCGCGGCCGCGCCTAGCCGCGATGACGCCATCGCTGAGTTCTTGCGCTCGATGTTCACTGACCATATTGTTTTTTGCGTGGTGCGCGGCGATTCGGCCACGCTGCATCCCAGCACCGGGCGCTTCACGCCGATGGCGGCGATTCCCAGCATTGGCGCCGCGCTCATGCGTGGCCGTCCCTACCGCGGGCCCCTGCCCGATGTACCGTCGCAAATGTTTGCGGCCGAGGCGCTTGGGCAGTTCATGCCACTGGTCGTGATCGTGCCGGTCATGCTCCGCCAGCGCGCCATCGCATTTTCGCTCGCCGAACTAACCTCGCGCACGCCGAGCGACAGCGAACTCATCGCGCTGGCGCAAGTCACGAGCAATGCCTTCGCGCGCCTCGCGTTGCGACGTCGGCAGACTATGCAGGTCCGCTGAGCGTGGGCGACGCGCGACGCACGCCGCGCGCATTAATTGGGTCGGAGCTCGAGGTTGGCCTGATAGGTCGAGCCGGCGACGGCGACCGGCAATTTCCATTTGCCGGCGACGCCGCTGAGGCAACTGTCAAAGCCGCTATCGACGGTCGGCTTGACCGTCAACTTCTTGACGACGCCCGCGGGCGAGAAATTTGCGGCGAGCGAAAGCTTGACCGAGCTGTTACCGAGCGCGACGTTGCGCTTGAGCGCCTGCTCATAGCAACGCTGGATCGCCGTGCGCGACTTGCTGACGAAATCCATGAAGATCTTAGAATTCGCCGCCAAGGTGGCGTCATCGAGTTGTGGCCCGGCGCCGCCTCGAGCGCCCTGTCCCGCCGTGATCACAAAATCGCCGCCTTCGACGCGCACGACGACGTCGCCGCCCGCACCTAGGCTCTCCGCCTCGGCCGAGGTCTCGAGCGCGGCGATGCGCCGCTCGGCTTCGGTGAGCGTCTTGTTACAGGTCTCGAGCCGTGCCAGCGTCTCGGGCGTGTCCTGCAGCTTAGTGGTCGATTTGCCGCAGCCTGCGGCAGCCGCCAGGCCGGCCACGAGGCAGATGACCACAAGAAATGAAGTGGAGGTTTTCACGTTTATTTGTCCTTTGCCGCCGGGCGGTCGGGCGCAATTGTAACGCGCTCGGCGTCGGCGTGTGCCGCTGACGGCGCGCAATCGTGGGCGCTTTCGTCGGCTGCTGTGGGAGGCAAAAATGACGGGATGGGGGGCAGAACGACGGGTGGTGGCGGCTCGATAAATTCACGCACGATGCTGCCACCAATGACGTGCTCTTAACGATGCGTTCGACGCGGGCGAGGTCGAGGCGTTGGTAGAGGGCCTGGGTGCCCTTCTTGCCCGGCAGCGTCGCCAGCGAAAAGCGCGGCCCCGTACCGGCAGCCGGTGCGGGCGGCATTTCGCGCACCAGGGCGTTGACGCCTTGGCTGCAGCGACCAAAGCAGCTCTGCCACTCCATCGCGACATCCTGCGCGCCCAAACGCTTGCACGCACTTACGAAGGCGGTAGCGATCGCAGCCGAGCCGCGTTTTTCACCGCACTCCGGCCCGCGGCACACGACGATCCGAAACTTGCGAGTCACGACCCTACTAGCGTGGGAGCAATTGCCATAAATTGCAACCCGGCGACGCGGCGCTTCGTCACGAGCCCGCGGCCCTGCGACATGCTGTGCGCCCGCCGCCTACACCTCGTGCTACTGCGAGGCCTGCTGCGTCGCGGCGTCGCTGAAATCAACGACGCCGTCCTTCCTAATTACTTTGCCGAGAAGGTTAATGCGCCCGGTCGCAAGGGTTTTGCCGCCCGACGTGATGGTGATCATGATCTTGCGGTTGGCGCCAAGGTCTTTGCGCGCCAAGACGAGCGAGGTGCTCAGCGACATCAGGCCGCGATCGCCGGCATATTGATCCATCGACGAGACAAGCCGACGCGTGCGCTCCGTGATGTCAAAGACATGCACCGTGTACTTGAGATCTGGCATCCCCTGCTTGAAAAACGCCAGCATGTGCACCGACCACTCCTGCGTCGCGGGGTCTTCCCAGATTGATTTTTTCTGGTTCACCTTCACGCGCGAGATAAAACGGGCCACGCTCTTGTCCGCGGTTGGAAAGCGCTTGTCGCTGAGCAGCACTTGACCGCCGAACACTTTTTCGGGCGAGCGCTGGGCAAGCGCACTGGGCGCGGGCCAAACGAGCTGCAACGAGAACAGGGCCAGGCCCATTGCCGCCACGCGAAAAAAACCGGGGCGGGTCGACGACATGCGGAAGATTGCGGGCTTCATCGTGCCGCAAGTGTACGTGGGCAGACGGGCTGATGCTACGCCTTATCGCTCAGCAGTTGCTCGATTTGCGCGGCCTGCGCCGGCGGCAAGCCGCCGCGCTGCGCGAGCACCGCGGTCGCGCGCGCCAGCGCGACGTAGAGCTGCCTCACCGCGGGCGCATCCGACAGCGCTTCAAGATGACGCTGTACCGTGTGCACGTCGCCGCGCATGATGGGTCCGGTTAGGCCGGCCGCGCTGCCTTTGTCGCGAACATTGCCAATGGCGCCGGCCGCGAGCGCCGCGGCGGCCTGTTGGGCGTCAGCGGCGGCGAGGCCTGCTTGCGTAAAAAGGAGAACCGCTTGGTCAAGCAAGGTCACGACGAAATTCGAGCCAAAGCTAGCCGCGAGGTGATAGCGCGCCATCTGACTCGACGACAAGGTCAAGGCGCGCCCCGCGAGCGCGGCGACGAGTTGATGCACGACCGCCACGCCATGGGGCGTGCCCTCCACGCCAAAGGCGAGCCCGTGCAGTTGCGTCATGCCGACGCGACCTGCCGCGATAGCAGCCAAGGGATGCATGGTGGCGACGCCACCGACGCGCGCCGCGAGCTCGCCAAAAGCGGCGGCCGCCGCGGTAGCGCCTGAACAAGGGATGAGGGTGTGCCGTGTGGTGATAAGCCCGGTGGCCACGACGCGCGCGGCAACCTCGGCGATTGCATCATCGCTGACCGCGATGATCACCGCATCGCATTCAAGCAAGCGATCCGGCGGCGAGGCGTACGCCGCGACGCCGGCAGCAGCGGCAGCAACGCGCGCTTCATGAGCGTTGCGTGCCCACAGGCCAAGCACCGGCACGCCGCCTCGACGGAGCGCACCGGCCATCGCGGTAGCGACGACGCCGGCGCCGATCACAAATACGGTAGGTTGTTTCGTCTTCACCGGTAGAGCCCGTGTTGCACGATATAGGCTGCCACGCCATGCGGCAAGCCTGCGGCGCGGCCGCTCGCCTGCAATTGCGACCGAATCTCGCGCGACGCCACCGCCGGCAGCGCCACCGGTGCGCCTTGGTGAGCTGACAAGGTGGCGTCATCGCTGGCAATAAAGTCTTGCCGCGGGATGACCCATGGCGGTGCAAGCGCCGCGACCTCATCCCATCGATGCCAGGCCGCCGTCTCGCGCAAAATGTCCGAACCGATCAGCAGGCGAAATGAATTGGACGCCCCTCCCGCGGCAGCGCGCAACAGGTGGTGCAAGAGCACCAGCGTATGGCTGGGCGATCCATCGGCAAAAATCTGCGCCTCATCTTCGCGTACCCGCACGCGTGGCCCGAGCGCCGCCGTGGCCAGCTGGCACATGGCCAGCCGATCTGCAAAGGGCGCGAGGTCCTTGCCCAAAGCGTGGCGATAGGCTGGCACCCACCACACCTCGTCAAATGGGCCACACTCGAGCGCGACCACGGTGGCGAGCTGATGGCACACGTGCGGCGGATTAAAGCTGCCGCCAAACAAGCCTATCCGCATCCGCTAATCGTACAGCAACCAGGCACGGCGAGCCTCGGCATAGGCGACTTCTTCGCCCGCCCACGTGGCGGCGATGTCTTGCAGCGGCGCGCGCGCATCGACCAACGTGCGCACCATAGGGCTGCCGCATAGCAAATCGATGGCAGGAATCGTGTCGACAAATTCATAGGCACGGACCCGCCAGGCAAAGCGATCGCCGCCGACGCAGCGCAGGGCGCGCAAGGCTGCCACGCCGGTGAGGTAAGGCAGGAAGGTGCGGCGGTCGGTGACATGCAGCTGCACCGCGCCGCACACCACGCCGGCGTGTTTTTGAAAGGCCGGGCGAATCCCCGTGGCACGGAAGACGCAACCCGGCAGGCGGTAGGATGTCAGCTCGCGCGCTAAATCTTCGCCGTCGCAAAATGGCGCGCCGAAGAGCTCGAAAGGCCGCGTGGTGCCCCGCCCTTCCGAGGCCTCGGTGCCTTCGACGAGGCACATCCCGGGATAGACCACCGCGGTATCAACCATGGGCATATTGGGCGACGGCATCACCCACGGCAGGCCGGTGTCTTCGAAATACATCGCGCGGCGCCAGCCATCCATGGCCACGATGCGCAGGTCGACGTCGAGCTGTTCCGCGGCGGCGCGCCAACGCGCGATTTCACCAGCCGTCAGGCCGTGCCGGTTGGCGCATGACACCAGGCCGACAAAGGACTCATAGCCGGGCGCGATGGCGCCGCCTTCGACGCGCGCGCCACCGAGCGGATTGGGCCTATCGAGCACGACAAAGGGAATGCGCGCCGCCGCCGCCGCGCGCATGGCGAGCACCATCGTCCACACAAACGTGTAATAGCGACTGCCGACGTCTTGGATGTCAAACACCAGCGCGTCGAGGCCTTGCAGCGCTGCGGCCGTCGGCGTGAGGGTTTCGTAGGTGTGACCGTAGAGGCTATGAACGGCGCCGCCGGTCTTAGGATCGCGCTCCCCCGCGACGGAAATCATGTCTTGCGCATCGCCGCGCAAGCCATGCTCGGGGCCAAATAGCGCCGCGATGGTGGATTGCCCCCGCAACACATCGATCGCGTGGACATAGCCCGCGGTGATGGCGCTTGGATTGGCAATGAGCCCAATGCGCTTGCCGGCGAGCCACGCCAGCCCACCGGCGGCGACTTTGTCGAGGCCTGTTCGAACTGCCATGGCGTTAGCATACACACGTTGCCATAAACCCCTGCGCCAGGCCGCCACGAAAAGGTGTAACCGCATCTTCCGGACGGCGTAGCACCTGCCATGCGCGCCAACACACTGACCATCTGCTGCCTAACTGCCATTGCCGCCTACGGGTGCGGCAACAACGACGTCGGGGTCGACGACGCCGATCCACAGCTTACATCGCTCGACGCGATCGTCAATCTCATCGAAGACGGCGCCTATAAGTCCTGGGTTAAAGAGGCGGCCATTGAGGATGGTCCCGGTCCCCATGGCGACAAGCTCGTCTACTTTGACCCGCTGGTCGCACAATCCTTGGCGGACGGCAACGCGACCCACCCACGCGGCAGCACGCTGGTCAAAGAGCTCTATGAGGCCAATGGCGACCTGCGCGGCTTTGCCATCGCCATCAAGGACCGGGACGAAGCCAGCCGCGACGCCTGGGTTTGGTATGAAGTTTTCGGCAGCGACTATCGCGACCCGGCCTTCTGGGCGCGCGGCACCGACTCGTGCGCCAGCTGCCACAGCTCCGGCGTCGACTACGTGATTACGGCGCTGCCACCTATGTGACGGCGGTGCCGGCAACGCCCTTGGCGATGCGATCGAGGATGCCATTGATAAAGGCGCCGGATTCGCCGGTGCCAAACCGCTTGCCGAGCTCGATCGCCTCATTGATGACGACGCCGTGCGGCGTGTCGGCGAAGGCGAGCAATTCGGCGGTGCCCAGGCGCAAGATGTTGCGATCGATGCGCGACATGCGCTCGAGCCGCCAGTTCCGCGAGTGTTGCACGATCGACGCGTCGATCTCAGCGCGCCGGTCGTCGACCGCCTGACAAAGGGCTTGCGCATAAGCCACGCCCTCGGGGGGCACGTCAACCTCAAACCCTTCCGCCCACGCCGGCGCCACGTCGCTTTCTACCGCGGCCGCGCCAGCGTCATGCGCGACATCGCGCGCATACAACAGTTGCAGGGCGTACGTGCGCGCCTTTTGCTTGATCGCGCGCGATAACGTGGCGTCACTCATCGCCGTCGCCCCATGCCCGCGCTCGGCAGCGCGCGATATAGCGTTGCCATCTCTAGCGCGGCGAGCGCCGCATCGTGACCCTTGTTGCCGTGCGCGCCGCCCGCGCGCTCGAGCGCCTGCTCCATGGTATCGGTGGTCAAGAGGCCAAACGCCACCGGCACCATCCCCGTCGCTAGGGCCATTAGGCCGCGCGACGTCTCGCCGGCGACATAATCAAAATGCGGCGTACCGCCGCGCACCACCGCGCCTAACGCGACGACGGCATCGATGCCGCCCTGATCGAGCACACGCCCGACAAGGCCCGGTAGCTCCCATGCACCCGGGCAGCGAATGACGAACAAATCGTCGGCCTTCACGCCCTTTTCAAGGCACGTGCGCGACGCCGCGGCGACCATCGCTTCGACGACGACGTCGTTAAAGCGGCTGGCGACGATGGCGACGCGCAGCCCGGTGCCGTCCTGAGTTCCTGACAGTTGCGCGGGCATGCCACGTGACTACACAATGGCCCTCCCAAAGTAAAGGGGCGTCTGGATGAGGCCTACGCTGCGCCCAGGAGCGGCTTGCGGCCGACGAGCTCGATGCCGAAGGCCTCGATGCCGACAATGCGCCGTTCGACATCAGAGAGCAGCATGATGCGTTTGCAACCCACGTCGGCGAGCACCTGCGCCCCCAGGCCAAAATCGCGCAAGGCCTCGCTGCCGGCGGTCTGGGTCGCCACGGCGCCGCGGCTTGGATGGGCGAGTTTTTCGGCGGAGCGCTTGAAATGCACCAACTCAGGGCGCGACACCAACATCACCACCCCGATGCCCGCGGCCTCGACCGCGGCAAAAGCCGCCTGCGTCTCACGCCGGCTACCTATGGCATCGGTTAACAAATCTGTGGTTTGCACGCGCACCAAGATGTCTTCGCCGCGCGCCGAGGCCGCATGCACGTCGCCGCGCACGAACGCCGCGTATTCAGTGGGCTCTACGCTCGCCTCGTAGATATAAACATCGTAGGGCGAGCCAGGCCCGAGCCACGAGGGGCGCAACTGCAATTGATGCGTGCGCTTGACGATGCGTTCGTGACGCAGGCGATAGGCGATGAGGTCGGCCACCGACAAGATGAGCAGGCCATGCGTCGCCGCCACTTCTTCGAGCTCGGGCATGCGTGCCATCTCGCCATCGGGGCGCATGATCTCGCAGATAACGCCCGCCGCCTTTTCGCCAGCTAGGCGCGCCAAATCGACCGAGCCCTCGGTCTGCCCCGTGCGCACCAAGACGCCGCCGTCGCGCGCGCGCAGCGGAAAGACATGACCGGGCGAGACCAAATCGCGCGGGTGCGCGTCGTCGGCAATCGCGGCCAAGATCGTGGTCGCGCGATCCTTGGCGCTGATGCCGGTGGAAACGCCATGACGGGCCTCGATCGAAACCGTGAACGCCGTGCCCATGCTAGCGCGGTTCTCGCGCACCATCATCGGCAACTCGAGCTTGTCGACGGTGGCGCCATCTACCGCCAAACAGATGAGGCCGCGCCCGTAGGTGGCCATGAAGTTGATCGCCTCTGGCGTCACCTTGGACGCCGCCATGACAAAGTCGCCTTCGTTTTCACGGTCTTCGTCATCAACCAAGATGACCATGCGTCCGGCCTTGATGTCTTCGATCGCCTTGGCGACGCGCGAGATGGGATCTAGGATCATGACGTGGCTCCTTTGGTGGCGGCGGGCAGGTGTTCGCCGAGCAAGCGCTCGACGTACTTGCCGATCAGATCGACTTCGATGTTCACGACGTCGCCCACGTGGGTCTGACCGAGCGTGGTAGCGGCCGCGGTGTGCGGAATGATCGAGACCGAGACGTCATCATCGCTGACGCGATTGACGGTTAGGCTGATGCCATCAATAGCAATCGAGCCCTTGGCGACGACGTAGCGTGCAAGCGAGGGCGCCAGCGCAATGTCAAAGCGGAGATTGCTGCCGTCGGGCTGCCGCGCCGTGACGGTGCCTACGCCATCAATGTGGCCGGCGACGATATGACCTCCGAGGCGATCCGAGGCGAGCATGGCGCGTTCGAGGTTCAGGCGGGCACCCGCCGCCGCGCGACCAAGGTTAGTGCAGCGCAAGGTTTCGGGCCCCAGCAGCACGTCATAGGTGCCTTGCGCGGCGTCAATCGCCGTCACGGTCAGGCACACGCCGCTATGGGCAATCGATTCGCCAATGGTCAGCTCGCCAACCGACCACGCCTGCGGGCGCACCGAAAAGCACACCGCGCCCCCAGCGTCGTGCGCCTTGGCGAGCACGCCAACATCCGCAATGAGCCCGGTGAACACGCGCGCTAGATAGCACGCAGCGGCGCCCGGCGGTACTGCAACCGCAGGTCATCGCCAAGCGCTACAGGGGCCTGTGCAAGCACGAAGCGCGGCGCGCGCTCGAGGGTGCCTACCGCCCCACCGGCAAGCCACGAAGGCCCGCCGCTGCCTAGCGCGATCGGCGCCATGTACAGCACCAGCTCGTCGGTGAGGCCGGCTTCAAGCCAGGCGCCGTGCGTCTTGGCGCCTCCCTCGATGAGCACGGTCAAACATCCTTGTGCGGCCAACACGCGTGCCAGTTGCGCGATGTCGACCTTGGGTGACGGCCTGGCGTTGCGCTTTAAGGGCGCCGCGCCAATCGGCCATACTTCGGCGCCCGCCGCGAGCAACGCGCGCAAGCGTTTGCCCAGCGCCGAGCTCGGCGACCGCTGCGCTGCGGTTAGCGTCTGCGCGGTCGTCGCGATGACAACGCGAGCGGAGGAACCGCGCGCTTGCCGCGGCAAGACGCGTGCGGTTGGCGGCGTGGAAAGCTTGCTGTCGATGACGACGCGCATCGGGTCGCGCGCCCCGGCGCCCCGCGCGGTCAATTGCGGATCATCGGCTTTCACGGTGCCGACGCCGACCACAATCGCGTCGCACCACTTTCGCCAGCTGCGACCGTCGCGCCGCGCGGCCTCGCCGGTAAGCCATTTTGATTCGCCGGCCGCCGTCGCGATCTTGCCGTCGAGCGACATCGCCACCTTCTGCACCACCCACGGGCGTCCGCGCCGAGCCACCGAAATAAAGCCGCGATTGATGTCTTCGCACGCTTGCCGCAAGACGCCTGACGTAACCGCAAGGCCCGCCCGCGCGAGCAACCGCCCGCCACCGGCATGGCTCTTGATTGGGTCGCTCGCACCGTAGACAACGCGCGCGACGCCGGCGGCCAAGATCGCGTCGGTGCAGGGCGAGGTGCGGCGATGGCTGCGATGCCGGCACGGCTCAAGATTGCAATAAAGCGTCGCACCGCGCGCCTTGCCGCCAAGCCCAGCCAGCGCAACCGCCTCGGCATGAGGCTGCCCCGCCGCCACGTGATAGCCTTCGGCGAGCACCTTGCCCGCGGCGCTCACGATGACGCAGCCAACCACCGGGTTGGGTGCCGTTTGCCCCGCAGCCATCGCCGCCAGCTCGAGGCAACGCTGCATATGCCTCTCGTCGGCCGGGGTGACGCCGCTGGCTCTGCGCGACGCCATGTTGTTTACACCAGCTGTGAGGCGTCGAGCTGCCGGCGCCCGATCGATCCGGAGTCGTCTTGCTTGAGCGTCTCAACTTGCTTGGTGAATTCATCGAGGTTGCTAAAATCGCGATAGATCGACGCGAAGCGCACAAACGCCACCTCGTCGAGCGCACGCAACTTCGGCAGCACGCGCTCGCCAATTTCATGCGAGGCAATTTCTTGCAGGCCAGTCTCGCCGACGTCGCGTTCGATCGCTTCGGCCAGCGTCTTGAGCTGGGCCGTAGTTACCGGCCGCTTGGCCACCGAATATGACAGCCCGCGTTCGATTTTATTGCGGTCGAACGGCTCGCGACTGCCGTCGCGTTTGACCACCATCGGCATCGATTCTTCGACGCGCTCGTACGTGGTGTAGCGGCGATTGCAACCGACGCACTCGCGACGCCGCCTCGTCTCGCGGCCGTCTTTGGACACGCGGGAGTCGATGACTCGGTCTTCTTGTTCGGTGCAAAATGGGCAGCGCACGTTAGGTTCTCGCTAGTGGACGCCAAGTCAGCCAGCTCTGGCTTATTTGGGCTCTCTAGCTCAGTCTATCGCATTGAGCAACGAAACTCGACGTGCGTGGCGATCCCCAAGGAAGGTGGCGTTTCGAAACGCCATGAGCACGTGTTCAGCCAGCCCTGGGCCAATGACGCGAGCGCCGAAGGCGATCACGTTGGCATCGTTGTGTTGCCGCGCCATCGAGGCGGTGTATTCCTCGGTGCAAAGCGCCGCCCGCACACCCTTAATTTTGTTGGCAGCGATGGAAATCCCAACCCCGCTGCCGCACACCACGATGCCAAGCGAGCCGGGATTCGCCACCACGGCGCGTCCCACGGCCGCGCCAAAATCGGGGTAGTCGACCGAGGCTTCGTCGTTGGTGCCGAGATCGACGACGGTATCGCCCATCATCTGCAGCAAGGCTGCCAGCGAACGCTTGAGGGAGAGGCCTGCGTGATCGCAACCGATATACCAAGTGTGCATGATCATTCCTCCCACTTCGCGAGCGCTAAAACGGCATTAGTCCCACCAAAACCGATGGCATTGGTCATGGCCCCGCGCACCTGCACCTGTCGCGGTTCATTCGGCACATAGTCGAGATCGCAAGCCGGGTCCGGCGTCGCGTAGTTGGCGGTGGGTGGCACCACGCCGCGCGCCAGCGCAAGCGCACAGAACGCCGCCTCTGCCGCGCCCGCCGCGCCCAGCATGTGCCCGGTCATCGACTTAGTGGACGAGACGGAAAGCCGGCGGGCATGCGCGCCAAACACGTGATGCATGGCCGCCGTCTCGGCCGCGTCGTTGAGCGGCGTCGAGGTGCCGTGCGCGTTGACATAGTCGATGCGGTCGGGCGACCACTTCGCGTCGGCAAGCGCCATGCGCATGGCACGCGCCGCGCCCTGGCCGTCGGGCGACGGCGCCGTGATGTGATGTGCATCCGCGCTGGCGCCATAGCCAACCACCTCGGCGAGGATCCGCGCACCGCGCCGCTTGGCCTTGGTGAGCCCTTCGAGCACAACCACCGCGCCGCCCTCGCCCATCACAAAGCCATCGCGATCGCGATCAAAGGGCCGGCACGCCGTCGCCGGTTCGTCGTTGCGTGTCGACATCGCGCGCAGCGATGAAAAGCCGCCAATGCCGAGCGGCGAGATGGTGGCCTCGGCGCCGCCGGCTACCGCGCCATCGACATAGCCGTGGCGAATCGCGCGCATGGCCTCGCCGATCGCATGGCCGCCGGTCGCACACGCGGACACGTGTGACATGTTTGCGCCGCGCAAGTTGCCGCGCAGCGACACCATGCCCGGGATGATGTTGCTAATGATATCGGTGACAAAGTACGGCGAGATGCCGTACCGCGGCCCCTTGGCGGCATAGGTCGCCATCGTGTGTTCGATCGTAATAATGCCGCCCATGCCCGAGCCAATGTAGGTCGCCCAGCGATCGGCCTCGGCCTCTGCCAGCGGCAGCGTCAGGCCCGCGTCGGCCAGCGCCATCATCGCCGCCGCGACGCCAAATTGCGCGACGCGATCGACGTGCTTGAGATCGCGGCTCGAAAACCACGGCGTGGCATCCCAGCCTCGCACCTCGCAGGCGAATTTGGTGGCAAAGGCCGAGGCGTCGAACGCGGTAATCGGCGCCGCGACGGTCTTGGCCTGCAGCAACGCCTCCCACGTCGACTCGGCGGTCGGCCCGAGCGGCGTTACTAGGCCGATGCCCGTAATGACGACTCGTTCCATCATGCGCCGCCTAGATTATTTTGCGTGCTTTTGCAGATAATTGACCGCGTCTTTGACCGTCTTGATCTGCTCGGTATCGGCCTCGGCAATTTCGATGTCGAAGGCCTGCTCGAGCGCCAACACCAATTCAACCACCGCGATCGAGTCGGCCTTGAGATCGTCGACAAATGAGGCTTTCGGCTTGAGCTGCTCCATGGAGACTTCAAGCTGGTCACAGATGAGTTGTTTTACTTTGGCTTCAATTTCTTGTGGGGTCATGGGACGTCCTCGCCTCGCGGCGTCGCCGTCATACGCTAGGTTGCGCTCTACATCAACAACCCGCCGTTGACCCGCACCACCTCACCGGTGATGTACGCGGCCTCCGGGCCTGCCAAAAATGAAACAATATCAGCAACTTCAGAAGATTTTCCCATGCGGCCGAGGGGGATATCTGAGATCAGCTTGGCGCGCGCGGCCTCGGGCATTTCGCCTTGCGTCATGTCGGTATCGATGAATCCAGGCGCCACCGCGTTAACCGTCACCCCGCGCCCGGCGAATTCGCGTGCCAGCGATTTGGTGAGCCCAATCATGCCAGCCTTGGAGGCCGCATAGGCGGCCTGCCCGCCGTTTCCAAACTCGCCAACGACCGACGAGATGTTGATGATGCGCCCGCCGTCCTTGGCCTTTAGGACCTGCGAGGCGCCGGCGCGCACCACGTAAAATAGGCTGCTGAGATTGGTTTGCAGCGTCTGCGCCCATTGCTCGTCTTTGAAGCGCATCACGAGGCCGTTGATCGCGATGCCGGCGTTGTTGACGATGATGTCGAGGCGACCATGCTGCTCGATGACGGCCTTGATGCCGCTGGTGACGGCCTCGGCGTTGCCGACGTCAAAGCCAGCCAGGCTCCCCGCGCCGCCTGCGGCGACGACGTCGTCGAGCGTTTGCTGCGCCGCCTCGGCGCGCGTCGCGTAGTTGACGACCACCGTGGCGCCGCGATGTGCCAATGCCAGGCAGATAGCGCGCCCAATACCGCGAGAACCACCGGTGACGAGCGCCACCTTGCCTGCCAATGCGCGATCTATAATCATGCGCGCAGCCTACCTTAGGGTGCAGGACGCGCCAAGCAACGCGGCTAGGGATTGGCCGTGGACGCGCCCTGCTCGCTAACGGGTGTCACCGCAAACACGTCGGTGATGCGTTTGACCAGCCCTGTAAGCACGTTGCCATTGCCGAGTTCATGCGCCGTGGTTACGCCCAGGCGCGCCATCGTCAACACGCATTCATCCCAGCGCACCGGCGCCGTGACTTGTTCGATGATGAGCGCCTTGAGGCGCTCGGGAGCCGTCTCGGCGGATGCGCTGACGTTGACGATCACGGGCACCGATGCCTGACGAAACGGCACGTCGGCGAGCGCCTGCGCTAGTTGCTGCCGCGCCGGCGCCATGAGTGAACTGTGAAACGGCGCGCTGACGTCGAGCTTGATCGCGCGCTTGGCGCCACCAGCCTTGAGCTGGGCGATGGCGCGATCGACAGCCGCCGCGCCGCCAGAGATGACCACCTGGCCGCCACCATTTTGATTGGCGACCTCGACGAGATCGCCTATCGCATCGGTTGAAACCTGCGCGCAGATCGCGGCGACGGCCTCGGTGCTTAGGCCCAGGACGGCGGCCATAGCGCCATGGCCGGGTGCAACCGCCTCTTGCATATACCTGCCGCGCAAATGAACGAGTCGTACGGCCGCCGCCAAATCGATGACGTCGGCCGCAACCAACGCGGACCATTCGCCAAGTGAGTGCCCGGCGACAAAATGGAAATCGCGATCCGGATGCACCAGGCGGCCCTCGGCCTGATGCGCGCGCAGCGTCGCGATGCTGGTCGTTAGAATCGCCGGCTGCGCGTTGGCGGTTAGCGTGAGTTCGGATGCGGGCCCGTGCTCACACAACGCCGAAATCGAAAACCCAAGCGCGCGATCGGCCGCGTCATATACATCGCGCGCGGCAGCCTCGCTCGCTCGCAGCGATGCGCCCATGCCCACGGTCTGCGAGCCTTGGCCGGGGAAAAGCAGTGCCGTCGCCATACATGTTGGAAGCGCCAACGGCGCGAGACATAAACCTACCTATTCGGCGGTTTTAGCGGTCTTATCGATCACTTCAATGACTTGCTTGCCGCCGTAGAAGCCGCAGGCTTGGCAAATCGTGTGCGTGATCTTGTGCGCGGCGCAGTTTGGACATGCCTGGACCGTAGGGCGGTTCTCGCCGGATTTTTTCATCCAAGCGGACCGTTGGTGGCCAGTGCGAGCTGGGCCGCGACGACGTTTCTGTAGAGCCATGGTGGTACCTTCCTTACGACGGCAGCTTCATTTTGCCAAGGGCTTCCCACCGTCCATCGACAATGGGGGGGCAAGAACACGCGGCGAGGTTGAGATCCGCGCCGCACTGGGAACAAAGGCCCTTGCAGTCCTCTTTGCACAAGGGCGCATAGGGAATTGCGAGCACGAATTGCTCGCGAACCACCGGCTCTAAATCAACAATTTCGCCGACATAGCCGAATAGATCGAGGTCGCCCTCTTCCACCTCAGGGCCGTCATCTTCCGCTGCTTCTTTGCTTCCGGACTTGGCTTCGGGGCCTGGTTTCGCAACTTCCGTATCGGCGTCCACCGCGGCTTTTGCTGAATCTTCCTCAAGTTGATGTTGCGGCACAAAGGTCACGCGCAGCTGCTCGTCAAAGGCAATTTTGGCCGGCCCCAAGCAGCGGCCGCAGGCGACGTGCACCCAGCCGTGAATTCGCCCGCTCACAAAAACGGTGGTTTCGTCGCCGTATGCCGATACCTCAAGCTCGCCGGCGCCCGCCTCGGACGTGTCGCTCGCCTCGAGCGCCTCGCGCAGGGGATGGCCCTTTAGGACCCCAGCGACATACGCATTGTCGACGTCGACATGCTTGTCGCACGGCAAGTCGCGCAAATGCAGGTGGAATTTACGATGTGGCATGGGCGACCCGAGGGAGGGCGGCACCATATAGATCGCTGCTTGTTTGTCAAGCCTGCCCTTAGCCCTTAGGGCAAGGGCTAGCGGTTGCTTGCCAGGCCGCCGACGGCGCTGCCGCCGATGGCCAGGAGCGCCGAGAGGTCCTGATCATTAAACCTGAGCATGGCGCCAAAGAAGTAATCGCGCCCGAAGCGGAACTTTTCAAACGACGTTGGAACGTCGTCACCCGCGAGGATGGTGAGCGAGTCCGGGGCATTGAGCGCCTCGTCGACGCCGGCGATGAGGTAGACGTAGCGAATCATCTCAAACGCCGCCGCCAGCTTGACGCGCGGCATCTTGTCCCACGACGAGTCAAACAGGTCGGCGGACAAGCTCAAATTGCGCCCCCACCACCTGGTGGCGTAGTCGACGCCCATGCCACCGGTGGATTCCTTCACGCCAAAGCGCAGGCTCCACGGCCCGATGCGCTTGCCGAACTGGAAGGTAAAGCGCGCGCGATCTTCGATTTCCGTGCGGCGAATCCAGTTGTTGGGATCAACCGTCGGATCGAGCGTAAGCGTAACCTTGGGATACCCGCCGCGTGGGCCGCTTTCGAGCTCGATGAGGTAGAACTTATCCGGCCGCGTTTGCAGCTCCATCTGGATGTAATTGCGCGTGATGCCCGCGAACACGTTGTATTCAGTACGCAGCCCGACATAGGTCTGCAGGCCAAACAGCGTGCCCAAAAACCCCTTGGCGTCGGTGGTGATTTCTTCCACGTTGTCGGCAATGGTCGGGTCGTTGACTAGGCGCCCCAGCGTGCCTTTGTCTTCGTCGATTTTTTTGGCAATGCTGTCGGTGCTGGTGATCACGCCATCGAGCATGTCGAGTTTTTCACGCAACGCACCGCCGGTGAGTTCCACCTCGGATTTAGCCGAGGTCATGAGCAGCTTAGCCTCGGCCGAGGCCACCTCGAGATTGTCGAGAATCGCCGTCACGCGCTCATCGGCGCCACCGGTGATCTTGCGCAGGTCCTGCGTGATGAGTTCGATGCGCTCCATTGAGCGATCCGCCTTGGCCAAGATATCGCTGACGGTGCCGGCCTCTTTTTGTACCAGGGCATCGACGCGGCCCGCGATGGAGGCGACGGGCCCGTTGACGATGCGCCGCACGTCTTCCGATAGGTCTTTGACCGAGAGCAGCACCGAGTCAATGTTCGGCGCGACCTCTTCGATGCGGCGCAGCAGCTGATCGACCGAGGTGGTTTCGACGACGTTGGTGATTTCGCCGCCCTTCTCGAGCCGGCCGTGTTGTTGCGTCACGCCGGCGGCGTCGATCGTGGCCTTGCCGCCTGGATCGAGCTCGAGATAGTACTCGCCGAGCAGCGAGGTCATTTTTTTATAGATGACGGCGCTGTCGTATACTTCGACGTTGCCGCGCACGCGGAACTTGACGCGCGCGTAGCGCCCTTCGACCGAGCGGTCGACGATTTCACCAACCGGCAAGCCCGCCACCATCACCTTGGAACCAATCGGGATGCCCGAGGCGTCCTTCAGACGCGCGGTATACGGCACGCTACCGGCACCGACGGCGTCTTTGCCCAGCCCCTTGTACGTGGCATAGCTGCCCGCGAGCGCGGCCAACACCAAGACACCTACCCGAATCGCAGATCCAGCTTCTTTCACAGCGCGACTCCTAAATGCACAAACACCATCACATGCCTCCTGGCTGACCAAGAACGCCGAGCAGCACGTCGGTTAGAAAATAATCGAGCACCAGCGTTACCACGAAGCCAAAGACCACGGCCCGCGTGGTGCCAATGCCCACGCCTCGACCGCCGCCGGTGGCATTAAACCCCTGGTAGCAGCCGATGAGAATCACCGCGAAGCCAAAGACCGCGGACTTGATGAGCCCGTGGATAATATCGACCGAGTACACAAGGTCTTGGACGCGGGTCGTGAACTGCCCATGATCGAGATTTTGCATCACGACCCCACGAGATACGAACCGCACATGCCGACGACAAAAAACAGCAGCGCGAGCATGGGCGCGACAAACATCGAAACGAAAATTCGCGGCAAGACCAGGTATTGCAACGGATTGACGGCCATGGACTCGAGCGCATCGATCTGCTCGGTGATGCGCATCGTGCCTAGCTCGGTGGCGATGCCGGCCGCGGCGCGACCCGCCAACATCAGTGACGTGAGCACCGGCCCCAGCTCGAGCGCGATCGCCTTGCCGGTGATGACGCCGGCGGCGGATTGTTGGCCAAAGACCTTGAGCGCCACGACCATCTGCAGCGTCAGCACCATGCCGGTAAAAAGGCCCACGAGGAGCACGATGGGAAGGCTGCCAAAGCCGATGTACTCGGCGGCCTCAATATAATTTTTGATGCGAAAGGGACGCCTGGGCAGCCACGCAAACGCGCGCGCGGCCATTTGGATGTGGCGGCCAAATAGATCGACGCTGGTGAGCAAGGGGGCGAAGGCGTCCTTCACCCCGGCCACGAGCGCATGCCCTAACGGCGCCCCGGCGGGAGCGCCCTGCGGCTTGACGGTGGGCGACGTAGATGCGGACACAGCGTTAGCGCCAGAACATGCCATGCGCGCCGGCCAATGGCTAGCGCGCGTCCGCTTGAATTGCCGTGTTTGATCGCGGGTTTACCGGGGCGATCACAACCCGACGTAGACGCGCGGCACGCGCTTGGACATGCCGCAGGTAACCTCGTATTCGCTGAGCTGCGACCACGCCGCGAACTCGGCGGTGGAAATCTCGGCACCGGTGCCGTCGCGACCCAGCATGGTGACGTCGTCGCCTACCGCGGCGCCAGCAACGTCGGTGACGTCGGCCATTACCATATCCATGCTGACCCGACCGACGATCGCTACGCGCTTGCCCCGTAGCAGGGCGAACGCTTTACCAGACAAGCTTCGGGGATAGCCGTCGGCATAGCCAAGCGGCAACACGGCGACGCGCGTATCGCGGCCGGCGCGCCAGGTTTGGCCGTAGCCAACGGCATGGCCGGCGGGCACTTGTCTAAGCTGAGCGACCTGAGTCACCAGCCGCATCACTTGCACGCGGCCGGACGTTGCCCACGGGCCGTTGCCGTAAAGCGCCAGCCCAAGCCGCACGGCGTCAAAACGCGACGAGGGAAACGAGATCGCGCCAGCGCTATTGGCCGCGTGAATCATGATGCCAGGTCGCAGCGTGCGCGCCATGACCACGCTTGCCTCAAAGGCGGCCAGTTGAGCGAACGTCGTGCTTTGGTGATCGGAAGGCTGGTCGGTGTCGGCGTTCGCGAAATGCGTCAGCAGGCCGGTCCACGAAATGCCGGCCATCGACGCCACCTGCGCAAGGGCTGCTGCCGCATCGGCGGGCATGATGCCAAGCCGACCCATGCCGGTGTCTATCTTGAGATGGACGCTGGCGTTGCGACCCGCCGCCGCCGCCGCTGCCGCGAGCGGGTGCAGCTGCGCCACATCTGAAATCGCAGGGGTCAAGCCGTGGCGGACCATGGCGACCTCGCCACCATGTTGCGCAGGGCCCAAGACCAAGACGGGCGCCACAACGCCGGCATCGCGCAAGGCCACGCCTTCTTCGACGAGCGATACCGCAAAGCCGCACACCGCGGGATGACCATCGAGCACGCTGGCTACCTGCACGGCGCCGTGGCCATAGCCATCTGCCTTAATGACCGCCCAGATCGGTGTGGCCACCTCGGCGTGGAGCTGCGCGACGTTATGTTTGATCGCGGCGAGATCGACCTCAACCCGCGTCGGCCGCACGTCCGTGGTTGGTCGCGGGAGCATCGCGACCGACGTACCACAAAGGGCTAGGCAAGGCCAGGCTAGGCTAGGCGACTTTGGCTTGCAGCAGCTGCGCCGTAACGATCATGGTGCGGCCGCGCGAAATGATCGCGCCGTTGCGGACCAGCTGGTTAAACGCGCGTGAAATTGTTTCGCGGCACGAGCCAACCATGTTCGCGAGCTCTTGCTGCGTCGGCCGGCGACGGACGAGAACGCCTTCTGCGGTATCCTGCCCGTCTTCCTTGGCCAGCGTTACCAATTGGTGCACCAGGCGCTCGTTGACGTCGTAGAGCGCTAGCTGGGCGATGGTTTCATTGGCCTTGCGCACGCGCTTGGCGAGCTCGCTCATCATGTTGAGCGCGGTCTGCGGATGCGCCTGCATATGCGCAAGCAAATGCTCTCGCGACAGCACGAGGAGGCTGGTGGGCTCGAGCGCAACGCACGTCGACGAACGCGTGCCGCCGTCGAGCAGCGCCAACTCGCCGAACGAATCGCCGGCGCGGTGCGAGGCCAATAAGACCTCGCGTCCATTGGTGCCAAACACGACCGTCTTGACGCGGCCCGCGATGATGAGAAACATCGAATCGCCGGGCTCGTCCTGACGAACGATGGCCATGCCGGCACCCACTTTGCGTTGCGACATCCGCAAGGCGAGGTCCTCAATCGCCGCAATTGGCAATTTCGAGAAAATGGCGGCGCGCGCGATGGTGGCGCGAATCCGGGCAGGCTCCTCGCCACTGGTTAGGGGTTGGCGATGGGCGTGTAGGGACATATGAGCGGCGGCTTGCGAAGTTCCAAACATTGGGTGAGCTCCTTAAGTTGACGGCGCTTGCCGACAAACCTGAGCAGACACAGAGCAAACACGGTGCCAATTCTCACATTATTTTTCCCTCATGATTCCAATCAATTGCAACTGGGTGGCAAATTACAGGCGTCGAGTTTTATTCACAATAGTGAGCGGGTGTGACGAAAATGTCCGAATCGCAACCATCGGGCGCAGTCGCCGCCAGCCGGCCTCTGGTCGGGCGGCAGAACGACAGGGAGCGCCGTCCGCCCCCCTTTTTTTTCCTAGCGCGCGCTAATGGAGCTACTTCGCCGCGGGCGCCGAATTGAGTTGTTCGCTGACCAAGCGCTTGTCCCGGTATGCGGTGAGCACGGCGTCGACGCGATCACCGGGGTTAACGACGACGCTGATGTCGTTGGCGCCGAAGAACTGGTTGATCACGACCGGCCGCCCTGACGCCTTGGCTTGCGAGACCGCGTCGATTGCAACAAAGCTGACATCCTCAAGCGTTGCGGTCGCGTCGAGCGTTGGCAGCGGCGTAAACGCCAGGGTCCGGCGCGCTAGGAATTGCTTGAGCGAACGGCCCTTGATGGGATTGCTGGTCCCGTTGGTGGTGATGGAGTCAAGCTTCCATTTGCTACCGCCCGTGAGCCAACGCAGCGGATTAAAGCCCGCCTTCTTGAAATTCCAAAAGCGGACGAAAGGCTTGCCCGATGCGTCGAGCTCGCGGGCGACCTCAACCACCGACACCCGTTTGCCGCCGGGCTGCAACGTGCTGGTCATGACGCTGGTCCTGGCGTCGACGATATGCTCGCGCGGCCGGCCCAGCGCGCCAACGTCGAACGTGCGGATGGCGAGCGCCTGCGCTTCGTCAAAACTACGCCCGCGTTGTGCCCCAAGTGCGGCCGACATAGCGCCGACTGGCTTGGCGCTTTTGCCCACGGGCTTCTTACCGGCCCCCAGCTGGTTGCCCGAGGTTGTGCCCTTGGGCGTCCGCACGAGCACCTGCTTACCGCGCTTGCCGGTTGCGACCTTTTGTGCACCCCGGTCGGCCAAAGCACCAGGTGCCGCCGCAGTCGTGCAAAGGAGCCCCGCGCAAAGGATCAGAGAGAGTCTAGCTGAATGGTGAATCGTCATGACGGAGCATTAGTGCAACGTACATGCCAGCCCGTGATGCCCCGTAACTGCCCAATTTTCGTCATCATTGGGAAACGCGGCGCCTCGCCGTATCGGGCAATTTGGCGACATAATTCCCCGGCAGGGGCGACCTTAACTAGCCACCGCAGCGGGGGCGTCCATCACGTGCCCCCATCGATGGGTCGCGTGTGCTAGCGTCGCCGCGTTCTATGAAGGGCCTGACGTGACCGCGGCATCGATTGAGGTTTGGATCAACGGTCAGGAGCGCGCTGTGCCGCCTGGCCTATCGGTGGCCGAGCTGATTGCCCACGTCGGCATCACCGGCGCTCGCGTCGCGGTTGAGCGCAATCGCGCCATCGTCCCGCGCGTCGAGCACGCCACCACGCGGGTTGAGGCGGGCGACCGCTTCGAGCTCGTCACCTTTGTCGGAGGAGGATAGCCATGCAAGTCACGCCACAAGATAGTTGGACGCTCGGCGGACGTACGTTTCATTCGCGACTCATCGTCGGCACCGGCAAGTATGCCTCGAATGAACAGACCAAGGATGCCTTGGAGGCCTCGGGTACCGAGATGGTCACCGTCGCGCTGCGCCGCATCGATTTTTCGCAAGCTGGCCCCAACCTGCTCGATGTCATCGATCGCAAGCGGTATGTGCTGCTGCCCAACACCGCGGCCTGCTACACGGCGGATGAAGCGATTCGCACCCTGCACCTGGCACGCGAGCTCGGCATGGATGAGTTCGTCAAGCTCGAGGTCATTGGCGATCCCAAGACCCTGTTTCCTGACAACGCCGCGACGGTCGAGGCCGCCAAGGTTTTGGTGAAGGAAGGCTTTAAGGTGTTGCCCTATTGCAGCGACGACCTGGTGACGTGCAAGCGCCTGGTCGATGCAGGTTGCTTAGCCGTGATGCCGCTCGCGGCGCCCATCGGCTCGGGCCTAGGCATTCGCAACCCGCACAACATTCGCCTCATTGTCGAGCACATCTCGGTGCCAGTGATCGTGGATGCGGGCGTCGGCACGGCGAGCGATGCCGCGGTGGCGATGGAGCTCGGCTGCACCGCGGTGCTGATGAACACCGGCATTGCGGGCGCCAAGAACCCCGTGCTCATGGCGCATGCCATGCGCGACGGCGTCGCCGCGGGGCGCATGGCGTTTTTGGCCGGCCGCATGCCGCGCCGCGACTATGCCAATGCCTCGTCGCCAAGCGCCGGGCTAATCGAATAGTTTTTATGGTGCCGCCTGCGCTGCCGCGGCTCTACGCCATCCTTGATGACGAAACTATTGCGCGCTTACCCGACTGGCAGAATCGCCTGCATGGCGTGCTAGCGGCGCGGCGAGGCTCGATGTGGCTACAGCTTCGCTGCAAGCATGCGGGCGATGCGGCATTGCGCCGCTACGCGACCGCGCTGGTCGCGCTGTGCGAGCCGCATGGTGTGCCCGTGCTGATTAATGATCGCTTGGACATCGCGTGGGAGGTCGGCGCCGCCGGCGTTCACCTGACCGAGACCAGCATCGAAGTGCGGGACGCGCGGCGTATCGCTGGCGAGATGATCATTGCGGCGAGCCGACATAATGCCGTCGCGGCGCGGCAAGCGGCGCACGACGGCGCGTCGCTCGTGGTGCTAGGGCCAATTTATGACACGGCTTCCAAGCGTTCGTTTGGACCGCCCTTGGGCGTTGACGCCATCGCGGCCGTGGCAGCCACATGGCCTGCGAGTGCGGCGCTGATCGCGATTGGTGGTATTTGCACCGAGCGGCAAATAGCCGCCATCCGCAACGCTGGGGCCCACGGCGTCGCGGCGATCTCCGCAATCTGGTCTAACGATGGCGAGGCATTTGTCAGCGCCGCCACCGCATGACGCTGTGGGCGGCTTGTGGGGGCAGCTATCTGCCGGTCGGTCTTGCAAAACCGGCGCAATTTCGCTACCTAAGCTCGCCTTCGCCGATGTAGCTCAGTGGTAGAGCAACGGTTTCGTAAACCGTAGGTCGACAGTTCAATCCTGTCCATCGGCTCAGAATTGCGGTGGGTTGCGCGGTTGCTATGAGACCACGGCGCGCAGCGATATACGTCGTACATATTATCATTTACGTTAGGCCAGGTCACATGGTACCTCGCGGCCATGGCGCACACCCTGTACCGGACGAGCGGCCTTGGCGTGGCATTCGCGGCGGCGGTGCTCGCGGCGTGCGGCGGAAATGCCACCGATGGTGCGTCGTGCGCGGTGGGTCAGACCGACTGCGCACCTGCGCCGGGCAATGCGTGCGCGGCGATCGACACGGACGGCGACGGCTATAGCGATGACGTTGAAATCGCCATCCAAAGCGACGTCAACGACGCGGGCGATTCGCCGGCCGCGCGCGGGCAGCTCGTGTTTGTCGTGCCTTATCAAGGCGCGCCAACTCCTCCCCACCACGACGTGGTCACCACGACCAAATTGGCGCGCGCTGACGTCGCCATTTTGCTCGACACCACGGGCTCGATGACCGGCACAACCACGAGGCTAAAGCCACAGCTTGCGACCATGGTAAGCGAGCTTGCGTCCGAGGTGCCAAGCCTCGCCTTTGGCGTTGCCGGCTTTGGCGACTTCCCATACGCGTCACACGATAATTCGGATCGCGATCGGCCATTTTATCTAGTCCATCGCATGATGACCGCGCAGACAAATGCAGGCCTAGCTTCCATCACCGATGCGCTAACCCACCAAGGGTCGCATATGGGCTATGGCGCATGGCTCACCATCATGCGCGGCGGCGACGAGCCCGAACAGGGGTGGGAAGCGCTGCGCCAAACCGCGACGGGCGTCGGCATTACCTATCCGCATCCGTGGAACGAGGATGAAACCTTGTCGACGCCAGCCTTCTCGGCACAGACGGCATATCCCCAGGCCATCCCTGAGGGCGAAGAGGCGGGCGACATTGGCGGCTATGGGTTTCGCCGCGACAGCTTGCCGATCATCATTCAAATAACCGACACCTCGTTTCATGCCGGCGGCTGGGCCGAGCCCACGCCTAACTCCGCGACGCGGCAACAAGCCATCGCCGCGGTCAGGCAAATTGGTGGCAAGGTAATCGGCATGATGGCGAGCGGCAATCGAACGGGCCTTGCCGACCTGCGCTATGCCGTATCGCAAACCAACGGCTATGTAACGCCAGAGGCCTGGGGTACGGGCAGCGAGCGGCCCGCGAACTGCCCTGTCGGTAAATGTTGTCTGCAAGCCGTAGATACCTACCCGCCGCCGCAGCCCGATCCGGTTGATGGTCGCTGCGAACTTATTTTCTCGTCTGATTTTTACTCCTACAATGTCGCGCCTATGGTGGTGCAGGCCGTCGTCGCCATCGCTCGTGGCATGACGTTCACGATTGCCGCAGCCATGCGCGACGACGCCACTGATGCAGCCGACACCGCGCCACTGGTGCAGAGCGTGGTTGCCGTGCCCGATGGTGCGTGCGCGCAGCTACAAGCCGCCGACCAAGATGGTGATGGCATCGCGGATTCCTATCTTCAAGTGACTGGCGGCACCGAGGTTTGTTTTCGCCTGCACGCGGCGCCCAACGGCCACATTCCGCCCCAGGCGACGGCGCAGGCCTATAAGGCCACCTTGGTGCTGACCGGCGATGGCGTCGCGGCATTTTCGCCTCAGGACGTTTGGTTCGTGGTGCCTGGCGAAGGCTGCGCGGGCTTGCCGTCACCGCCGGTCTCCTAGCGGACGCAGCCGGCGTACATTGCCGCGGGTTGCTTGCGTGCGTCGCCGGTGTGAAACAAAACGAAATTCGCACTCCGGGGCAACCGAAAACTGGCAGCAGCAATCAAACGGCCATGACTAAATATTTCGCTGTGGCCTCCGCACTAGCACTTGTCGCGTGCTCGCCTTACGCGGTCACCAAATCAAGAACGCCAAAAATGAACATCGCAGGCGCCGCTCGGGCAGGCGTCGCAACCGTATGCATCTTTCGGTCCGCGCGTCTGGCGCAGGCAGTCAGCTTTGTGGTTCACGACAACGGCGTTGTTGTCGGCGCAACCCGCGGCCGCTCGCACTTTTGCTACGAAGCCGAGCCGGGAAACCATACGATCATTTCGAGCACGCACGACGCAGCCGACACGCCAGCGCGCATCGATGCGCATCTGGCCCCCATGCGGTATTGGCTTCGCCAGGACACGTCGAGCAACATCGGTGCCCTGACAAGCGTGCTGACGTGGGTGGACGAAGCGGCAGCTACCGCTGCGGCTAGCGGAACCCCATACACACAGCTTGCCGAGGTTCGTCCCGGCGAGACCATCCCTCCGCCTATCCCTTTTGCGTCAGCAATATGAGGCCGCTGGCCCTAGCCGGCAACTTCAAAACCCCGCCCGCGGTCAAACCAGCGATTTCCCTTCATGCTATGAGCCACTCAATCCATCGCCCATGCATGTCAACTCGGGCCAACAGCTCGTCCGTTCGGTGCCCGTCTCGCCAGGTGGCGTGGCCGAGCAGGCCGAAGATATCTGTTGGGAGATCGTTGGCACGTCGACTAAATAGACGTTCGAATGGCAAGCGCGCGCCAAATGATTGGACCGCGCCGCCTTCAAGTGAGACCCAGTGCAGCGGTCGCTGTGAGGCGATTCTATCTATTGTCGATGCAAAGGCAGCGCACTCGCTATCTGTAAAATAAGCGGCTGTGGCGGAATGAAACAGACAAATGGGTAAGTGGTCAGGGACTTCAGCAATTGTTGCCTCAAGCGCGTGGATCGCATCGCCCGCGATGAGGCGAGGCGGATGCGTCCTCGCGACGCCTAACGCCGCGCTGAGCAAACTTTGCCGCTCCAAGTGTTCTGGCCACACGCAGGCCATTAGCCAGCGTGCGTCATCTGCGCGGGTTGCATCCAGCGGATGGCTGTCTAGTCCCAGGCGGTAGCCGATGCGCGGCGGGTCAACCTGAAAGGGAACGGCGTGGCCACGCGACTCGCACTCAATCGCGACCGACGAGTCCGGTGCTCCAACCCATGCGCCAACTCCGTAGCGGTACCTGTAGCGGTCGACTAGCAAATTCAGGCCGGCGCTGGCTCCCACCTCAACGAGCGCGATGGGCCCGTCGAGAGACATTTGTTGCATGATAGGCAACAGCGCGATGCTTCGGCGCACTTCATTGGTTTGAGTATGCCGTGTCTCGATACGTTCGGTGAGCTGCGACCGATGCGACAAACAAAAATCTCGAAAGTGGCCAATTGTCGTCCGATCAGCAGGAAGCGAGGTCGCGGTGATGCTGGGGTAGTAAGCCGCGAGCGGGTGACTCATCCCAGACAGGAGCAAATCGTGAACCGCCGCAAATAGCAAATTGGGTCTCTGCTGTGAGGGCGCCGCGGCTAAGAGCAGCGCGGCTACTTCCAGGTCGAGGCTGACCGACCGAGACAACGTCTCATAGAGCGGCGATGAACCATGCGTTTCCTCAGCGAACTGTATAAATCGCGCAGCAACTTGTTTAACGCTTGCATCAATCATCGCTAGTTCGCCGCCACTCGAGCGTAAAGAATTTGCGCTCCTTTCGCAAATTGAATGGCGCCAACCACTAACCTCGACCTTTGCGGCTAGGGCCCCCTACTGGGTCTATTGCTTGCTAACGGTCGGGCCAGATCGGCGAGCGAAGCCCGTGTACGTCAGGCGTTTTGATCGGGTGAAGGTAAACGCGACGTCATCGGAAACAACACCGGTCGCGAGCATCCGAAGTAGTGGTGCGCCAAATACTGGCCGCGAGCCACGAATCTCGGCCGGCTCCATGCCGCTGGCCCGGCACATGGCGGCAACTTCCACCGGCTTTAGAAAAAGCCGTAGCAGGTTGAGGTCGCGGGGCGAGTTCTTTACGAACCACTCCACCCCTTTGTAGAAGCGGTTCTCGGTCCAGCAGGTCGTAAGGTGGTCGGGGAGCATGAACCCGCGGCTCTCGATTCTATTGGGTTTGCCGCCGCATCGCTCGAGGATCTTGCGGAACCGCTCCGTGAGTTCGGAACGCTTGTCAGCCGGCAAGCCTTCAAGCGCGACCTGCGCCTCAGCGTGCGCCGCGGCCAGCCAGTCGAGCGCCTGCGATCGCTCGTAGGTCGGACGAGTCACGCGAAACTTCGTCAGGGTCGGTGCAGGCGCGGCCATGGGTCGCACACGAATAATGCAACTCCAGATCCAACGACCGCGCCCACGCCGCGGCGGTTCCATCCCGCCAAGTGTTGCATTCACATGGACGCATTCGCTCGGTGAGGCGCCGAACGCCAAGTCACCTATGTGGAATGCACGCGGTGTGCGGCCACATGAGTCGTCTCGTGCGCTCAGGACGGTACGCCCGCCGATGCAAGCTATCCCTGTGCCTTCGCGAAACGCCCTGATCCGAGCATGTGCCGCGCCCGCGCGTCAAGATATCGCACCCCGTCCACGAGCACCCGCCGTGACTACGCAGTAGCCATGCTAGCTCGGCGAAATTGCAACGAAAACAAGTGCAGAGAGTGACCCTGCTCGCCCAAACGCCAATCAACCTATTGGTTGAAGATCTTGAGCTTGACGTAGCCAGTCGTGACCTCGCCCGAATCGTTCATTGAGCGAATTGTGCCCTTAATAGAACTTAGGCTGCACAGCGCCAACCAAAGCGCTTCGGAGTCCTCGTCGGTATCAAAGGCGATCGTCTCGGAAGTCCCATAAGGCCGATGGCTCTTGGTAAGCCGGTAGTTCTTGCTCTTGTATGAAAATTCAAAGCTCGTCTGATTGAGATTCTCCCAACCCAACTTGTCAGTTACCACCGCGCGCAGCTCCCAGATCCCCCATTTGACGTCAAACCCGACGCGCGAGCACTCAATCGAGGCGTCTGCGACAACAGGTGCCAATTCATTCGATTCGCCGTCGGCAGTCACGCCGCGAAGCGGAAAGGAGCTAACTGGACAGGCTTTGTCCTCATCGTCGGGCTCCACTTGCGCAATCTGATTATTTGAAGGCTCTACGCAACTGAATAGCAAAAATGTCAGACATGAAAATACGGCTGTCCTGTTCATCATAGAGCGACGCATACAGAAAACCCCATATCGATTCAACCGAAATGCACCTGCCCCCGTCGCGGTATGG